>NZ_JBEXLP010000024.1:0-91437 GCF_040610035.1 Streptomyces sp. NPDC004542 | reverse complement strand
GCCGTCCGTACGGCGTACGCGACCCGCCTGCCGGTCAGTCGCCGGTCAACCGCCGGTCAGCCGCCGGCGCCGAGGCGGTAGACGAGCCCCGCCTGGTCGTCGCTGACGTACAGCGCTCCGTCGGGGCCGACCACGGCGTCGACCGAGCGTCCCCACCTCGATCCGTCGGTGTTCTGGAATCCGCTGATCAGGTCGACCGGTGCGCCCAGGGTCTTGGTGGCGCTGTCCCAGGGAAGCCAGAAGGCGCCGGGAGCCCGGGGCGGGGTGCGCTGGTAGGAGCCGTGCGCCACCACGATCGCGCCCTGACCGGGCAGGCCCAGCCGTGCTGCCTCGGCGCTGCTGACGAAGTGGAACCCGATCGGAGCGCTGTGGGCGGCCAGCCCCGCCTGGGTGGGCGGCAGCGCGGCGCAGTCCAGCGCGGCGCCGGTGGGGTTGTTGACCGGGTCGTTCACGTACGGGATGCCGGTGAGGGCACCGGCCGGCTGGGAGTGGGTGGTGTCGGGGCTGCAGTACGGCCAGCCCAGGTCCGTCCCGGGGGTGACCCGGGTGATCTGGTCCGCCACCTGGTCCAGCCACCAGTCGGTGTCGGTGCGGCCGAACGCGTCCGCGTAACCGCCGTACGGGCCGTGGAAGGGGTAGGCGGCACGGTTGATCTGGTTGACCGCTGTGAACAGGGTGCCGTCGGGTGCGACGGAGAGGCCCTCACCGTTGCGGACGCCGACCGCGACGGTGGTGCTCGTCCCGCCGTCGAGGGGGACCTGGGAGATCGTGCCGCGCTGCGGGGTGCCGGTCCGGTCGCTCGGGCTGTTGTCGGTGGAGGTGCCGACGCTGTAGTACACCTTCGCGCCGTCGACCAGGACGAACTTGCCGTAGTGCAGTCCGCCCGTGGGGAGGCTGCCGACGAGCGTCCGGTGGTTCTGTGCCGTGCCGTTCGCGGAGAGCGTGTACCTGTCGATGCTGCTCTGCTGGCCCACCACGAGGGTGGCGCCGCCGTCGGGCGTGGCCGAGACGGAGATGCCCTGGGGGCGGTCGAGCCCGGACAGCAGGACGGACTGGGAGGGTGCCGTCGTGGGGCTGGCGGAGGGGGTCAGGCTGACGACCGTTCCCTGCCGGTCGGTGGTCACGAGGAGCCGGCCGTCCGGCGTCCACGACATCAGCCGCGCGCCCGGGACCGAGGCCCACACCTGGGCCGTCCAGCCGGACGGCACGGTGAGCGAGTGGCCGGCCGCGCTTCCGGCGCTGGTTCCGGTGGCGACGGTCAGGGGCACCGTGTGGGTCGGTAAGGGGGCCGCGGCCGCGGGCTGCCCGGGGCCGACGGACAGGGCCAGGAGCCCGACGCAGGCCGCCGCTACGGTCAGCGTGCCACGCCGTCGTGTTGTTCCAACTCGCATCGTTGCTCAGCCTTTCCGGGGAATACAGGTGAGTCGTTGATGACGCCGAAGGAGACGCGCCGATCCGGCGCAGTGCGGTGCGGTGGGGGGACACCGTGACGGAATCTCTGATTCCGCTCAGGCGCCGGCCCTTGATTATTCGCACACCCGCTGACCGCAGGAGCGGGGCAACGTGGCCCTGGCGGAACCAGGCACGGGAGTGCCACGGAAAACAGGCCACATGTCATCGGCCACGGGTCCCACCCGACAGCTCGGCATGGGGGGACGGGGCCGGGGGACGACCGCGCGGCTCCCCGCGACCACCGGTACGACCGTCAGCACCGCCAGGTACCCTCGGACATCGTCAACGCGGCCCGACGGGCTTGCGCTCCACCCCGGTGGAGTCGCGAAGGACAGGCCCCCACGCCGCGGCGCCTTCCCCGACCACCCGCGTACCGGGCTGAGCGACAGGCACCCAGGTGCTCTGACGGCGGACGGCCTCCGCGCGGGCGCCACGACTGCGTCGGAGCAGCTCGTCTCCGTGACCGCCGAGGAGGCGCGCGGGCGCACCCGGTTCGTCCTCCTCGTCGACCGGCAGGTCGCGTACCGCATGGTGCTGAACGCGGTGGAGAAGGCCGAACGCGCCGCTCGCGAGGGGGTCGTATCAATACAGAGGTGGGTGCGGCGGCGCGGCGTACCGCCTCGGGGTGACGTCAGGAGGGCCGCAGCCGCGCCCGCTCCTCGGGGGTGAGCGGTACGGGCGGCGGCCCTGGGTCGGTCAGCTTGGCGTACAGGCTCCGGCACGCCCGGTCCTCGTCGTCGAACCGCTCCAGGACGGTGCGCACGCCGCGCTGCCGCACCCCCACGACCCAGCCGGCGTCGTCCTCCTCCAGGTAGAGGCGGTCATCCGGCCGGGGCGTGCCGGGCGGGGCGGGGCAGTCGGCGATCTCGTACAGCCCGGCGGGGACGCCGGCCGCGCGCAGTGCTCCGCACAGTTCGTGCCGATCCATGCCCCGGCCCTCCCGTTCCGTGTCAGTTGGCGCGTTCCAGGTTGCCGCTGTCGAGCAGGGAGCTCACCGTGGCGCCGGTCTTCACGTTCCGGCAGTAGGTCGCCGTGGCCGTGACCGAGGTCACGTACTGGACGCCCTGCCCGGGCTGCTCGAATCCGGGGGCCGCCGGGCCCGCGCAGACCAGCGTCGGCTTCTTCACCCGGTACAGGTGGTAGTCGAACGGGTAGCGCGGGTCCTGGGTGTTGAGGGCCGACGGCGGAATGGACCGCTCCCCGTACTTGGCGCCCGCCGGTGAGAGGAACTTGCCGAACTCGTTGCCGAAGCGGTCGATCAGCTGGCCGACCCGCAGGGTGTACGGGGCCGCGATGGGACGCCCGTGGGAGTCGTGGGCGAAGCCGTCGTCCGGGAGCAACGAGAACTTCCAGTCGCCCTGGCCGTGGTCCGCGTTCGGGTTCCACCACTTGTTCAGGAACTCCACCGGCGTCAGGTTGCCGAAGCGGTGGTACCCGGCGACGATCTGGCCCAGGACGCCCTTGGTGGGCAGCTTGGCCGGGCCGAACCGCCAGTCGTTGCAGACGAAGGGCGTGTGGGCGAACGGGTAGGGCGACGGCACCAGTCCGAGGCAGCGCGGCTCGTTGCCCGGCCTCGGCGCGTTGTCCGGCGGCTGGATCCGGTCCGGGCCGTCCGGGTCGTTCGGGTCGTCCGGACCGTGCGGGCCGTTCGCCCGTTCGGCGGCCGTCGGCTGCTGATGGGTCGCGGCCCGGTCCCGGGTGTCCGCGGCCGCGGACGAGGGCGTGCTGAGCGCCACGGAGCCGGCGAGCCCGGCTGTCGCGACCAGGGCCGCGCTCCATTGACGGAATGTCACTGATACCTCCGCGAGGTTCGTTCCGAAAGATCGGAAAAGCTATGAATCATCACAGAGGTCCGCCACAAGATCGGCAATCGGAACAGGTCCGAACAGCGCAGCCGCATCGCCCCGACCCCGGGTCACCAGGGGGTCGGCGTCCCTCGCCCCGATGCCGAGGATGAGCGCACGGAGCGCTTCGCGGGTGTCGGCGAGGGGGTGTCCCCCCGGCCGACGATGGTGGCACAGGCATGGCTTCCCGCGGCTCCGCGCAGCTCCGCCCAGACGGTCTTGCCGGGGGCGGTCGGGTGGGGGATGACGCCCCGGTCGTCCGTCGGGGTGGCGACGAGGTGGAGACCGCGGCCGGATGCGGATGCGCAGTCGGGGGCCGGAGGAGTCGGTGGGGGCAGTTTCTCGGCGCGGGTGTCGGTCACTTCGATGCGGAAAATGCCGTCGGCCAGGGTGAGTTGGACGTGGAAGTCCCGGCCGGGGACATGGCCGTGGCGTACGGCGTTGGCGCTGAGCTCGGCCGTGACGAGGGTCAGCGTCTCGTTGACCAGGGTCGTGCAGGGGTGGCCCCAGTCGTTCGGACGGTGCGAGACGAGGCGGCGGGCGAGGCGGGCACCGCGTGGGGTGGACGTGAAGCGCATGGTGAACTCGCTTACCCTCGGTCGGCCTGACCCGCAGGGGAACCGGACGGCGGAGGGCCCTGACCGGGGGCACGCCCCGGCCAGGGCCCTCTTGCGCACGGTCGCTCGTCGGCGGGGGTCAGTCCCGGCCTCGGCCGGTGGTCAGTTGGGCGGTCAGGAGGTGGGCGTCGAGGAGGGCGGTGTCGGCCGTGCGGGCGGCCTTCGCGTAGCCGGTGAGCATGCGTTTGGTCAGGACGAGGGCTTCGGGGGAGCGCCGGGCGAGGGGTTTCGTCCAGGCGGTGACGGTGTCGTCCAGTCGGTCGAGCGGGGCCACCTTGTGCAGGAGGCCGAGCCGGTGGGCGTCGGCGGCGTCGAAGACGTCGCAGGTGAGCATGAGCTCGCGGATCCGCGCGGCGCCCGCCTCCGCGACCAGGCGGCCCATGGCGCCGCCCCAGGCGGGGGCGAGCCCGATGCCGACCTCCGGCATGCGGAAGCGGCAGGTGTCCGCGCCCGCCCGGAGGTCGCAGTGGGCGGCGAGCGCGAGGCCGGCGCCGACGACCTTGCCGTGGAGCCGGGCGATGGTGACGGCGTGGGTGTTCTCCAGGGCCTGGCACAGGCGCTGGGCCTTGTCCGCGATGCGGCGCAGCGCGGCTCCGGTCGGGTCCGAGGCCAGGGCGTCCTGGAATTCCCCCCGGTCGGCTCCGAGACAGAAGTCGTCCCCCAAGGAGGACAGCACCAGGACGCGTATGTCGGGGCGTTCATGGAGGTCGTCGAGGACGGCGATGAGCGCGTCGAGCACGGCCGTGCTCAGTGTGTCGTCCTGATCGGAGGGGTTGAGGCGGACGTGGAGGACGGGGCCGGCCTCGCTGAGGGCCAGGGGCTCGCGGGTGCGGAGGGGGGCGGCGGGGGTGCGGGGAGCGGTGGTGCTGAGCAGGTTCATGCCAGGGTTACGTCCAGGTTCTGCAGGCGCCGGAACGCGACCCGGGGCGCCCAGGCGGGGCGGCGGACCAGGGCGAGTCTCGGCAGGCGGGCGATCGTGTGGCGGAGCAGGGTCTGGGCCTCGAGCCGGGCGAGGGGCGCCCCGAGGCAGTAGTGGATGCCTCCGCTGAAGGCGAGGTGGGTGGGCTTGCGGTGCGGGTCGAACACCTCGGGGGCGGTGAACCGGGCGGGATCCCGGTGGGCGGCCCCCACCATGAGGTGCACCATCTCGCCCGCGCGGACCTCGACGTCCTCCAGGAGGCAGTCCTCGGCGGCGACCCGGCTGATCACGTGGGTGGGAGGGTCGAAGCGCAGAGCCTCCTCCACGAAGGCGGGCACGAGGTCGGGCTGCGCGGCGAGCAGGCTCCAGCGGTCGGGGTCCTCGACGAGCCGGAGCGTCATGATCGACAGGAGGGTGGCGGTGGTCTCCAGGGCCGCCAGCAGGACGAACAGGGCGAGGAAGTAGACCGCTTCGTCGGCCTTGTCCTGGTCCGGCTCCAACTCGTCCCAGGTGTGTATCCAGCGGGACACGGGGTCGGTGCCGGGGTTGGCGCGCCGTTCGCGCACCAGGTCGAGGAAGTAGCTGCGCAGTTCGGCCATGGCCGCGTCGGAGCGGGCCAACTGGCTGGCGTTGGGCAGCAGTTCCTGGGTGAAGACCTGGTCGTGGGTCAGTTCGCGCAGGCGGGGCCAGTCCGCGCTGGGTATCGCGAGCCAGTCGCCGATGGTGGCGACGGGGAGTTCCTCGCTCACCAGGGCGGCGAAGTCCGCCTCCCCGGAGTGCAGGCGCTCCTCCACGGTGCCGAGGAGCCCGTCGACCACCCGGCCCACTCTCCGGCCGATCTGTTCGATGGTGGTGCGGTCGAAACTGCCGGCCGACCGGCGCACCCGGGTGTGCTCCGGGGGGTTGAGGGCGGGCAGGGTGCGGCTGATCTCCCGGGACGAGGGCGCACTCCAGCGGGTGCGCGCCCCCTGTTTCTCCCTCCAGCGCGTGTCCGGCTCGAGCCAGGCGCTGCTGCGCAGCACCTGGTCGCACGTGCTGAAACCGGTGAGGAGAAAACCACCCCAGGGAGCGGGGCTGACCGCGCCCTGGGCCCGGAGCTCGGTGTAGAAGGGAAACGGATCGGCCTGTCCTTCGGCCGTCCTGAGACGGGAGAACAGGGAGATGGTGGTCCGACGGTCTGATGGCGCGGTGGTGACGCTCCGCACGATGGCGGCTCCTTTCTGTCAGCCGCCATACGTACCCGTGAGGTGATTGAAGCATCCAATAACACAGTGCTCTTACATGGTTACTTGCGTCACTCGCCTCGCACCCATGCCCGGAAACGGCTGAAAAGCCCGCCCTGGGGCCGCGGCGCTTCCTGGGCCTGCCGGGAAGCCTGGGACGTGTGCGGGACGGCGGCGGGCGGCTGCGCCGTCCGGCCGGCGGGTGCCGCCCCGGACCCCGTGACGGTGGCCGGCAGCACGGCGCGCGGGGTGAACCGGATGGGAATGGTCACCAGGGAACGGCTCCACGGCGTCGGCGCCCACGCGAGCTCCTTGAAGGGGACGCGCATCTCGACGTCGGGCAGCCGGTTGAGCAGGGACTCGACGGCGGTGGCCGCGATCATGAACGCGGGGTCCTTGGCGGGGCACGCGTGCGGTCCGGCACCGAAGGCCAGATGGGCCTTGGCGCTGAGCTGCTGGCGGTGTTCGGTCAGCTTGGGGTCGGTGTTGGCCGCCGCGAAGGAGACCAGCACCGGATCGCCCGCCCGCAGCGTCCGGCCGCCCAGCTCGATGTCCTGGGTGGGGTAGTGGGCCGCGTAGTTGGCGATCGGCGCGTAGTTCCACAGCGTCTTCACGACCGCGTCCTCGACCGGCAGCCCGGTCGGCCATTCGTCGCTGAGGTAGAGCGCGCTGCTGGTGCCGATCGCGGCGGTCAGCGGAGCGGTACCGCCGGAGAGCAGGGTCACCAACTGGTGCAGCACCTCCTCGTCGGTCAGCCGGGCGGAGTGCACCATCAGGCGGGTGGTGAGGTCCTCGCCGGGCTGGTGGCGCTTGAGGGCGATCAGCTCGGCGAGCGCGCCGCCCAGGACCTCGTCGGCCCCCGGGGTGCCCTCGAAAATGCCGCTGATCCCGGCGATGACGCGGTCACCGATCTCGGGCGGGCAGCCGAACAGGTCGCCGAAGACCAGCAGGGGCAGCGGCTGGGCGTAGGCGGCCATCAGTTCGGCCTGGCCGAGGGGCTCGGAGCTGAAACGGCTGATCAGGTAGTCGGCCGACTGCTGGGTCAGGCGGACGAGCCGGACCTGGTCCACGGTGGCGAGGCTGTCGGTGACCGCCTGCCGCAGCCGCGCGTGCGCCGCGCCGTCGCTGAACAGCGCGTTGGGGCGGTACCCCATCATGGGCAGCGCCGGGCTGTCCGCGGGCACCCGGCCCTCGTTCAGCGCGTTCCACCGGCGTGAGTCCCGCGCGAACGAGGCCGGGTTCTGCAGGATGTACAGGCTGGCGTCGTAACTGGTCACCAACTCGACCTGGACGTCCGGCGCGATGTCGACCGGCGCGCTGGGCCCGAGGGTGCGCAGGTGGGCGTAGTGGCGCTCGGGGTCGGAGCCGAACTCGGGCCCGTACAGCGGAAGGTTCCCGTGTGCGGGGCAACCGGCCGGTATCCCGGTCGGGTCGGACTGCTGATGCATGCCTGGCTCCTAGCCGATGATGGACATGAGGTGCTGTACGAGGGTGATGAGGGCCTGCGCCGAGGAGCCCTGGTCACGCACGTCGCAGTGCACGACGGGGGTCTCCTCGGACAGGTTGAGCGCCTCGCGTACCTCGTCGAGGGGGTAGTCGGGGGTTCCGTCGAAGCGGTTGACGCCGATCGCGTAGGCCAGGCCGAACTGTTCGACCAGGTCGAGGATGGGGAAGCTGTCCTGGAGCCGTTCGGGGTCCACCAGGACCAGCGCGCCCAGGGCGCCCCGGGACAGGCCCTCCCACATCTCCTTGAAGCGTTCCTGTCCCGGTGTGCCGAAGAGGTAGAGGACGAGGGTGTCACTGAGGGTCAGGCGCCCGAAGTCCATCGCGACGGTCGTCGTCGTCTTGTCCGGGGTTCCCGAGAGGTCGTCGAAGCCCTCGCTGGCCTCGGTGATCTCCTCCTCGGTCTGGAGCGGTTCGATCTCGGAGATACTTCCGATGCAGGTGGTCTTCCCGACCCCGAAGTGCCCCACGACGAGGACCTTCACGGATCGGGAGACTGCTGGATCCAGGTACACGGCTGGCTTACGCTCCGAATCGGGTCTTCAGGCCGTCGAGCACGGCGGTGAGCAGTTCGCGGTCGACACGTTCGGCACGCGGCGCCGGATTCCTCACGAAGATCAGGCCGTCCTCCGCCATCTGCGCGAGAAGGATGCGCACGATGCCCAGGGGCAGCCGGGTGTAGCCGGAAACCTCGGCCACGGACAGGAAGCCGTCGGCGATCAGGTCCATGACCGCGCGGGCTTCCGGAGACAGGGTGCGAGCCGTGGCCGCGGTGCCCTCCCGGGCGGTGACGAGCGTGGTGTGCTCGTACTCGTTCTCCGCGGGCAGCGCCCGTCCCTTCGCGATGACGAACAGTGGCACTAAGGCCGACGTCAGCTCCAGCTCGCCGTCCGGGTCGTCATGCATGGCGGGCCCTCTCCCCTCGCGACGCGTGCCGGGCGGTGAGCACGGGCACCAGCTCGCTCAGACGTGTGCTGAAGTCCTCGATGTCGCAGTCCGGTTCGGCGGCCGCCGCCAGGAAGGCGCCCTCGCCGGCCGCGATCAGGAAGATCCATCCGTGTTGGAACTCGATGACCGTCTGCCGCCAGTCGTCGTCCCGCCGCCCGCTCGCGAAGGGCGCGGTCGCACGGCTGTAGGCGTGGATCCCCGTCATGGCCGCGGAGATCGTGTCCGCCATGTCCCGGCCGATCCCGCTGCTCGCCCCGCGGGGCAGACCGTCGGCCCCCAGCAGCAGGGCGTGCCGGGCGCCGCGCGCGGCGGTGATCGCCTCGTCCAGCTCGGGGATCACGAACCCGGAGCTGCCGGCCCCCTCCTGCTGCCCCGCGGGGTCGCCCGCGGCCGGGACCGCGTCGGCCGCGTTCACCCGGGGCGGCGAGGTGAGGTTGTTGCCCAGCCGGGCGACCAGCCGGTGCATCCGGAAGGAGATCTGCTGCATGTCGACATCGGGCTCCGCGGCGGCGGCCAGGTAGGCGCCCTGCCCGGCCCCGATCAGGAACACCCAGCCCTGCGCGAACTCGATGATGGTCTGGTTCCACTGCCGGTCCTGCGACGCTCCGGCGAAGTGGGTGGTGGCCCGGCTGAGCGACTGCATCCCGGCCATGGCGGCGGAGATGGTCCGTACGTCCTGGGTGGTCAGGCCGTCCGTGGCGCCCCGCGCGATGCCGTCCGCGGACAGCACCACGGCGTGCCGCGCCCGGGGGACGTTGTCCACGATGTCCTGGACCATCCACGACATGTCTGTAGTAGTCATGCGTCCTCGGACCCTCCGGGCGTCGGGGCGTCGAGATCACGGCCGGTCAGCGTGCCGCGCTGGAAGGCGCCGAGGCCGCCGCCGGAGCCGCGGGGCACTCTTCTCGGCCGCTGCTCCCCGCCGGAGGCGTTCCCGCCGGAGGTGACGCCGACGATGGGCGACTTGCGGGAGCCGCGCCTCGGCAGGCCGTGCACCGTACGCGTCGTGCCGCCGGACTCCTCGGGGAGCTCGACCCGCCGGATGCCGCTCAGCGGTGCCGGCGCGTCGGTGGCCGGCGGCGGGGTCTCCTCCATGGTCCACAGCTCCTCGGGCAGCAGGACGACGGCCCTGACGCCGCCGTACCGGGAGACTCCGGTGACATCCACCTTGAAGCCGTACTGACGGGCGATCAGGCCGACCACGGGGAAACCGAACTTGGGCTGGGTGCCCAGCTGGGAGAGGCGGGGGACGGCGTCGCCGGACAGCATCGCGGTCGCCTTCTGCCGGTCCTCGTCGCTCATGCTGACGCCCGCGTCGTCGATGATGATGCACAGGTTCTTCTGGACCCGCTGGAACGTCACCTCGATCGGCGCGTCCGCCTGCGAGAAGCTGGCCGCGTTGTCGAGCAGTTCGGCGACGGCCAGGGCGACCGGCTCGACGGCGGACGCCTTCAGCGCGATGCCGCTCGGCTGCATGATCTCGATCCGCTGGAAGTTGCGGATCTGGCTCTGGGCGCTGCGGACGACGTCGTAGACGCTGGCGGGCTGGTTGCGGCGGCCGAGGGGCGCGCCGCACATGACCGCGATGCCCTGGGCCTTCCGTGCCATCTGCGCGTTGGCGTGGTTGACGTCCATCAGGTCGGTGAGGACGCTGTGCCCGCCGTACTTGCGCTGGATCTCGTCCAGCAGTGCCGTCTGCTCGGCCGCGAGGCTCTGCAGGAAGCGGGCGGCGCCCTTGAGGACCGCCTTGGTGTTCTCCTCCGAGGCCTGCTCGGCCTCGCGGATGACGCTGTCCTGCTCGTCGCGGACCCTCATGAGTTCGCCCTGCACGCGGCCGAGTTCGGCGTCGGCGTAACTCAGGCGCTGCCCGAGGGAGGCCTCGGCTTCTCTCTTCCTCACCCCCAGGGCTCTGTTGCGGAGTGCGAGTGCCACGACCGCGGCGATGGCTATCACCGCAGTCGCAACCAGGCACCACAGAAGCACGTCTTCAGTCATGGAAACCTTTCCCGGCGCAGGGCACGCAGGCGTCGACGGACACGCATCGCGAGGATCCGCAACCCGTCACAGGGGGACTGCACCAGTGGTGATGCGAAGAGCAGACCGATTTCAGGTCAGCACCTGAGCAAAGTGGATCAAGGTCGCAGACGGCCGAATGTTATCACCGTCGAACACACCGTCGGATGCCCGACCGGTCGCCTCCACAGTGTCAACACCAATACGTAACAGCCTTGTTGGAAAGCGGGTCGGCCGCTGCGGCGGAGGCTTCCGCGCCGGGGCCCCGGGGCCGCCCGGCCGGCGGCCCGGGGCCCGGCGTCCGGGGGACCTCTTGCCCGTGCCACTCAGGCAGAGCCGCTGTCCGGTCCAGGTCATCGCGCCGCTGCGCAGTCACAGGCACGGGCGAGTCGGCACCGGTACCGGTGAGCGCCGCCGGAGCCGCGCCCGGCCGGCCGGGCGGCGGTCCCGGCGGGCGAGGCCGATGCCGCGCGGGCCGCGGCCGAGGCCGGGCGGCGCGGCCCGGACCCGGGCGTGGCCGGCCGCTCCGCAGGGGCCGAGGCCGGCTTCCGGTCAGCGGCACATAGCCGGGCACGAGGTCGTCCCCGGCATCCGGCAGGACCCGCACGGCGCGGCCGGCGGCCACGGGCCGTGCCCGACGACGTGGTACAGGGGATCAAGCGCTGCGTGTTCCGGTGCGAGGTCCAGCGCGGTCTCCGTGCGGGCGGCAGTCCACGAACCGTCCCGCGGGGCGGGCCGGACGCCCGGCAGGGCGGGGCGCGCCGACGCCCCGACACGCTTCAGTCGACCGCTGCCGGGGGCCCGTCGACTGCCTTCGGGCCCAGCGACCGTTCCGCCACCCGGCCCAGATGCCTGGCGAACACCTCCCGCGCGTCCGGGGTCAGTGTGCTCAGGGCGACCAGGGCCGTGATGGCCACGTCGCAGAGTTCGCCCTCCACGTCCTGCCAGGTGTGGGTGACGCCCTTGCGGGGGTTGCGGCCGGTGGTGCCGATGACCGCCTGGGCGACCTCGCCGACCTCCTCCGAGAGCTTCAGGACGCGCAGGAGGAGCACGTCCGTCGCGTCGTGCGGGCGGTTGGCGTCCAGCCAGGCCCGCAGGGCGTCGATGGTGGGCCAGAGGTCCGGGGGCTGATCGGTCATGGACCGCAGACTGCCAGGTTCTCGCCGGTGTGCGGACCGTTCGCCGGTCCCCGGTGCTCTCCGTCTTCTCCGTCCTCTCGTTCTCCTCGGCGCCCTCGGTCTTCTCAGTCTTCTCGGTCTTCTCAGTCTTCGAACAGCGGTTCCTGCTCGCCCTCCCTGGCCCTCTGCAGCCGCTTGTTCCGGGCCCCGATCACCACCGCCGTCGCCGCCGCCGTCACGCCGAGGGCCGCGGGGACCATCCAGCCGCGGTCGAAGAGGTGGCCGAGGGCCTGGTCGAGGGAGAGGCGGCCGGGGCCGGTGACGGCGAGGCCGGCGGCGGCCAGGCCCAGGCTGGCCGCGTACTCGTAGCCGCCCTCCATCGCGAAGAAGCCGTTGGGCAGGTGGACCGCTGCCGCGCCTGCCATCGCGCCGGCCGCCGCCGCGCCGGCCGCCGGGGTCGCGAGGCCCAGCGCGAGGAGCGTGCCGCCGCCCGTCTCCGCCAGGCCGGCCGCCGTCGCGCTCGCCCTGCCGGGGGCGTAGCCGACGGACTCCATGAACTGGCCGGTCCCTTCCAGTCCGTGCCCGCCGAACCAGCCGAACAGCTTCTGTGTGCCGTGCGCCGCCAGTACCCCGCCGGTGCCCAGACGGAGCAGCAGCAGGCCCAGATCTCGTCGGTTGCAGCAGGTCCTGGTCACGGTCGCTCCCCGGTCGTGCGGTCGGCGGGGACAGCCGTCCCTCGCGTTTCCACCGTCGCACCGTCCACACCTCACCGGCCTGCTCGGCGTGCCGTTCGGGTGGCGGGGCGGGGGAGCGGTGCATGCCCCGCACGCGCCTGCGGAGTCAGTGTGGACTCGCCGGAGCGCAGCGGCCGGGCGGCCAGGGCCGCAGCACCGACTCCAGTCCGCCGTACGCGATCGGATTCGGATCATCGAACGCGGAGGAGACCGCCGCCACGGCATGTGGCGCTCCTGGCGTCGTGGGCGGCCACCCCACAGACGCCGGCGACCGAGCTCGAATCCCGGTTCGAGACCGGGCAGGCCTGAGCCCTCCCGTGGCAGGGGCTTGCCCTCGTGTGCGCTCCAACTCCTAGCGTCCTTCGTCATGGAGAGCATCGAGAGCACCAGGACCGAGAGCAGCAGGGCCGAGAGCAGCAGGGCCGAGAGCACCAGGACACTGGGGCGTAGCGGCATACAGGTCAGCGTCCTCGGCTTCGGCTGCTGGGCCATCGGCGGTGAGTGGCAGGACACCGACGGACAGCCCCTCGGGTGGGGCAAGGTCGACGACGAGGAGTCCGTACGGGCCGTCCGCCGCGCCCTCGACCTGGGCGTCACCTTCTTCGACACCGCCGACACCTACGGCGCCGGACACAGCGAGCGCGTCCTCGGGCGGGCGCTCGGCAAGCGGCGGGACGACGTCGTCGTCGCCACCAAGTGGGGCAACGTGTTCGACGAGGACACCCGGACCCTCACCGGCAGCGACGACTCCCCGGAGTACGCCCGCCGGGCGCTGACCGCCTCGCTGCGCCGCCTCGGCACCGACCACGTCGACCTCTACCAGTTGCACCTGGCGGACCTCGACACCGGCCGGGCGGCCGAACTGCGGGACATGTGCGAGGAGTTCGTCGAGCAAGGGCTCGTGCGTGCCTACGCGTGGAGCACCGACGACCCCGCCCGCGCCGCCGTCTTCGCCGAAGGGGAGCACTGCGCCGCCGTGCAGCACGCGCTCAACGTCCTCCAGGACGCGCCCGAGATGCTGGCGCTGTGCGAGCGGTCGGGGCTCGCGAGCATCAACCGCAGCCCGCTCGCCATGGGCCTGCTGAGCGGGCAGCGCAGGGCCGGTGACGCGCTGGAGGCCGGCGACATCCGCAGCCGGCCGCCGGCCTGGCTGGGAGGTTACGTCGACGGGGCGGGGGCCGATCCCGACTGGCTGGACCGGGTCGACGCCCTGAAGGACGTCCTCACCAGCGACGGCCGCACCCTCGCCCAGGGGGCCCTCGCCTGGCTGTGGGCGCGCAGCCCGCACACCGTGCCGATCCCGGGCTTCCGTTCCGTCGCCCAGGCCGAGCAGAACGCGGGCGCCATGGAGAAGGGGCCGCTCACCGCCGGGCAACTGGCCGACGTCGACCGGATACTCGGCAGGTGAGCGGCCCCGAGGGGCTGGGCGGACGGGCTCAGTACCCCTGGGTGTCGTAGCCCGGGGTGTCGTAGCCCTGGCCGGCGTGGCTCCGGGCACCCTGCTGGACGTAGGGCTGCTGCTCGGTCAGGGTGATCCGGCCGGCCCTGATGGTGGCCACGCGCGGTGCGCGGCGGGCGATCGACGAGTCGTGGGTGACCATGACGAAGGTGAGGCCGTACTCGCGCCACAGTCCTTCCAGCAGGGCCATGATGTCGTCCCGGGTGCCCTCGTCGAGGTTGCCGGTGGGCTCGTCGGCGAGGAGCACCTTCGGCTTCTTCACCAGGGCGCGGGCGATGGCGACGCGTTGCTGCTGGCCGCCGGACATCTCCGAGGGGACGTGGGCCAGACGTTCGCCGAGGCCCACCGAGCGCAGTGCCTCGGCCGCGCGTTCGCGGCGCTCGGCGGGCTTGACGCCGAGGGGGACCAGGGCGGTCTCGACGTTCTCCTGTGCGGTGAGCGTCGGGATCAGGTTGAACGCCTGGAAGATGATGCCGATCTTCTCGGCGCGCAGCCGGGTCAGCTTGGTCTCGCTGATGCGCGCGAGGTCCACGCCGTCCAGTTCGACGCTGCCCTCGGTCGGGCGGTCCAGACCGCCGATCATCTGGAGGAGGGTGGACTTGCCGCCACCCGTGGGGCCCTGGATGACGAGCTGGTCGCCGTCGGCGATGGTGAGGTCGATGTCGCGCAGTGCCTCCACCGTCTCCTTGCCGCGCGTGTAGCGCTTGGTGACGCCGGTGAGTCTGTACATGGGAACTCCGTAACGGGAAGCGACGAGAAGCAGGTGGGTCAGGAGACGCTGCGCAGGGCGTCGGCCGGGCGCATGCGGGAGGCGCGCCAGCCGCCCATGGCGCCGGCGATCAGGCCGCCGGCGACCGCCAGGCCCACCGCGAGCGCGATGGTGGTCAGGGAGACGGGGGCCGAGAGGGCGATCTCCAGGGTGCTGGAGGACTGCTGGCCGGGCCCGCCGCCGCCCGGGCCGCCACCGGGGCCGCCCATGCCGCCGCCGCTGCTGCCGAGCTGCGCGGTCAGCTTCGGGCTGATCGCGGTGACCGTGTAGGCGGCCGCGAGGCCCAGGGCGATGCCGAGGCCGCCGCCGATCAGGCCGTTGACCATGGACTCGCCGACCACTTGGCGGGTGACCTTGCGGCTCGGCCAGCCCAGCGCCTTGAGGGTGCCGAACTCCCGTACGCGCCGGGAGACGGCGGAGGAGGTGAGCAGCGCGGCCACCAGGAAAGCGGCGATCAGCACGGCGACGGACAGCCACTTGCCGACGCCGGCGGCGAGGCTGGAGGCCGTGGAGAGGGAGCCGGAGACCGTGGAGGCCAGGTCGGAGGAGGTGGTGACGGTCGTGCCGGAGATGTTGGACTGGATCTCCTTCTTCACGGAGGAGATCTGCTGGGAGTCGGTCGCCTTGACGTAGATCGTGGTGACCTCGTTCTTGGCGTCGCCCAGCGTCTGGGCCTGCTTCAGCGGCAGGTAGACGTCGGTGGTGGACTCGCTGCTGTCGGGGGTGGCGATGCCGATGACCGTGTACGTGGTGCCGGAGATCTTGAAGGTCGAGCCGACCTTGTACTTCTTCTCCTTGGCGTAGGACTTGCCGACCACCGCGACCTTGGCGTCGGTCTGCGCCGAGGTGAAGGTCCTGCCGGACGTGATCTTCATCGCGGCGAGCGGGCCGAGGTCCTGGTTCGTGACGTCGACTCCGGCTACGGAGTAGCTGTTCACGTTGAAGTTCGCGCCGCCGCCCTGCACCTGCGGCTGGCCGCCACCGCTGTCGCCGCCGCCCGGGGCGCCCTGCTGCTGGGAGCCGGAGGAGCCCGAGGAGGTCGAGGACTTCGCCTTGCCCTGGGTGAAGGAGCCGTCGACCTTGGTGACGTTGAGGGAGAGGGCGCCGACCGCGCTGTCCACGCCCTTCTGCGCGGCCACCTGCTTCACCAGGGAGGATTTCAGGGCCTGGCCGCCCTGCGTCATCACCCGGTCGGAGCTCTGCGAGGTCTTGCTGCTGGACTTGGCGTCGAACTTGAAGTTCGGGCCCTGTGAACTGCCGGACTTGGGTGCCGTCCGGGCCTTGGTGACGGTCATGTCCGTCCCCAGGCCGTAGAGCGATTTCAGGACTTTGTCCTGAGCCTGCTGCATGCCGGCCGACACCGAGTTGACGGTGATGACCAGCGCGATACCGAGCGCCAGACCCATCGCGATGACCAGAGCGGCCTTCTTGCGCCGGCTCAGCTCGCGCTTGAGATAGATGCCAAACATCCCGTTCCTCGAAGGTTCTTGGCGCCCGCTGTGGGCGCGGCGCCAAATTAGGCAGGAACCTTTGAGTGAGCCTGGGTAAAACGTGTGTCAGGGCTGAGAAAGTGGGTAGGGGGTCAGATTTTCATATGGCGGGCTCGGTGTACGGTCCCGGGATGCGTGATTGTTCTCGGCTCAGTCGGCGTGCCGTCCTAGGTCTGACGGCCGCCGCCCTTCCCCTGTCGGCTGCCACACCCGCGTCCGCCGCGACGGTGATCGGCGGAGAGCGGCTGGCCCGCCCGGGGATCCAGGTAAGGGGCGCCACCGGGCTGCCCGGGAAGCTCACCGCCCGCTCGTGGCTCGTCGCCGACCACGACACGGGCGAGGTGCTCGCCTCGTTCGGCGCGCACCGGCGGCTGGCGCCCGCTTCCACGCTGAAGATGCTGTTCGCGGACACGGTGCTGCAGAAGCTGGACCGGGGCACGACGCACAAGGTCACCGATGCCGACCTGGCCGACGTTCCGGCCGGTTCCAGCCTGGTCGGCGTCAAGCCCGGCATCACCTACACCGTCCACCAGCTCTGGCAGGGCGTGTTCCTGCGCTCCGGCAACGACGCGGTGCACGTGCTCGCCCACCTCAACGGCGGGCTGGCGCGGACGGTCGCCGAGATGCAGGCCAAGGCGGAGGACCTCCAGGCACTGGACACGCATGTGGTCAGCCCGGACGGCTTCGACCACAAGGGGCAGCTGTCGTCGGCGTACGACCTGACGCTGTTCGCCCGGTGCGGGCTGAAGGACGGCGACTTCCGGGACTACTGCGGCACGCGGACCGCCGACTTCCCGGCGGGCGGCAAGAAGACCTTCCAGATCCAGAACACCGACCGGCTGCTGACGGGGGCGTGGGGGCTCGACACGTACGAGGGCCTGATCGGGGTGAAGAACGGCTACACGAGCCACGCCGGCAACACCTTCACCGGCGCGGCGGTCCGGGGCGGGCGCACCCTGCTCGTCACGGTGATGCACCCCGAGAGCGGCGGCAACTCCGTCTACGAGGAGACCGCCGCGCTGCTCGACTGGGGCTTCGGCAAGGGTCGTTCGGCGCAGCCGGTCGGCATGCTGGTCGAACCGCTCAGCGAGGGCGGCGCGAAGGCGGGCGCGGGCCCGGCCCCGGCCCGCAGGACCGCCCAGGCCGCCGGGGCGCCGGGCACGGCCTCGGGCGGCTCGTCGGGCTGGGGGGTGCTGGAAGGGGCCGCGGGGGCGGTCGCCGTGCTGGGCGCGGGCGCGTGGGCGCTCCGGCGGCGCAGGGCGGCGGTCGCGGCGGCGTCAGCGTCAGCGGCGGGGAAGCCGGATGCGAAGGGCGTACCGGACGCGAAGGGCGTGCCGGACGTGAAGGACACGACGACCGCGAAGGAACTACCGGACGGGAAGGCGGAACCGGACGGGAAGGCGGAACCGGACGGGAAGGCGGAACCGGACGGGAAGGCGGAACCGGACGCGAAGGCCGAACCGGACACGGAGCAGCCGGGCTAGGGCCGGAAGCGGGACGCGGCGGCGGGCCCCGGCCCGGTCAAGCGGCAGCCGTTCCACTCACCGGCGCGTACCCCGCGGACGAGCGCGATGGTCCACCCCCTGCCCGGTGCCGTGGAACGGCTGCCGCTTCCCCCCTCGGTGTGGCTGCGGAACGCCAGTGCTCCGACTGTGAAGCTCTGGTGAAGAAATTGGAGCACGGCTCCGCTATCGGCCGCAATACCACGGACGTTGGAATTCCACTTGTGGTGACGAGAGGAGGGTGGCGGCCCGCGCGTCCGTCGCGTCCGTCACGGCACGGGAGCGTACGAGGCGTCTTCTCCCGGATACCGCACGCCGATCCGCTCCCGTATCGCGTCCAGCGTCCGCATCACCGCGAGGGTGCCGTCCAGCGGCACCAGCGGGGACTCCGTCTCGCCCGCCCGCAGCGCCCGCATGACCTCCACCGCCTCGTGCCGCAGGCTGCTGCGCGGCCCGTCGGCCGGGTCGGCGGCGAACTCCTCGGGGTCACGGCCGTCGCGGTGCAGCACGAAACGGTCGGGGTGGAAGAAGCCGTGCGGGATGTCGATCCGGCCGTGTGAGCCGGTCACCGACGCCGTGATGGCCGTGGCGCCGACCATCGAGCAGTGCACCGAGGCGAGCGCGCCG
The DNA here is from genome assembly GCF_040610035.1 of Streptomyces sp. NPDC004542. Taxonomy (NCBI): domain Bacteria; kingdom Bacillati; phylum Actinomycetota; class Actinomycetes; order Kitasatosporales; family Streptomycetaceae; genus Streptomyces; species Streptomyces sp. NPDC004542. Next base: position 73,219 of record NZ_JBEXLP010000024.1, on the reverse strand, counting down.
TCGTCGTAGGTCAGCAGGGCGCCCGTCTGGAGGTCGACGCCCTCGGGGGACAGCGCCGCCCGCGCGGTCACGTCGGACGGCTCGCCGAGCAGCAACTGCGCGAACGACACCGGGTACACGCCCAGGTCGAGCAGCGCACCGCCGCCGAGCGCCGGGTCACGCAGCCGGTGTGACGGCGGGAAGGGCCCGGACCCGCCGAAGTCGGCCTGCACGGTGCGCACCTCGCCGATCGCACCGTCGTCGACCAGCGCCTTCAGTCGCCGGATCAGCGGATTGCAGTACATCCACATCGCCTCCATCAGGAAGCGTCCGCGTCCGCGCGCCAGCGCGACCAGCTCCTCGGCCTCGCGCAGGTTCAGCGTGAACGGCTTCTCGCACAGCACGTTCCGCCCGGCCTCCAGGCACAGACCGGCCGCGGCCCGGTGCGCCGAGTGCGGGGTGGCGACGTAGATGACATCGATGTCGTCGTCCTTCGCCAGCGACTCCCAGTCGCCGTACGCCCGTTCGATCCCGAACCGATCCGCGAACGTCCGCGCCGACTCGGCGCTGCGCGACGCCACCGCCACGACCTCCGCCCCCGGCAGGTCCACCACATCCGCCGTGAAGCGGGCGGCGATCCCGCCCGTGGCCAGGATCCCCCACCGCACGCTCTGCTCCGCCATTCCCACCCTCGCTCATGTGATCCCCGGCACTGTGTACGACCGGCGATGTGTACGGCTGAGAGCATAGGTGGCGGTCGGCTCGGAGAGGGAGGGGCACATGGGCGAGCACGCGGCGGCGCCGGCACCGGAACAGGAGCAGGGGCAGGAGCCCGCACCGCGGGAGCCGTCCCCGCCGGCCGCACGCCGCACCGGACTCCTGCTCGTCCTCCTCCTCGGCGGACTCACCGCGACACCCCCGCTGGCGATGGACATGTACCTCCCGTCCCTGCCGGAGGTCACCCGCTCCCTGCACGCCCCGGCCGCGACCGTGCAGCTCACCCTCACCGCCTGCCTGGCCGGGATGGCGCTCGGGCAGCTGGTGGTCGGCCCGATGAGCGACCGGTGGGGCCGCCGCCGCCCGCTGCTCGCCGGCCTCGCCGTGTACGTCGTGGCCACCGCCCTGTGCGCGTTCGCGCCCAACGTCGAAACGCTGGTCGCCTTCCGGCTGGCGCAGGGCCTCGCGGGCGCGGCCGGCATCGTCATCGCGCGGGCGGTGGTCCGGGACCTGTACGACGGCGTGGCCATGGCCCGCTTCTTCTCCACCCTGATGCTGGTGTCGGGGACCGCGCCCGTCGTCGCCCCGCTGATCGGCGGTCAGCTCCTGCGGGTGACGGACTGGCGGGGCGTGTTCGTCGTCCTGACGGTGGTCGGGGCGCTGCTGGCCGGCGTCGTCCGGTTCAGGCTGCCCGAGACCCTGCCGCCCGCCGAACGCCACGGCGGCGGCGTCGGCGAGGCGCTGCGCGCGATGCGCGGACTGCTCGCCGACCCGCCCTTCACCGGCTACATGCTCACGGGCGGCTTCGCCTTCGCCGCGCTGTTCGCCTACATATCGGCCTCGCCCTTCGTCATCCAGGAGATCTACGGCGCCTCCCCGCAGACCTTCAGCCTGCTGTTCGGCCTGAACTCCGTCGGCCTCGTCCTCGCCGGGCAGGTCAACGGCAAGCTGCTGGTCGGCCGGGTCCGCCTGGACCGGGTGCTCGCCGTCGGCCTGGCCGTCGTCGTGCTCGCGGCCACCGCGCTGCTGCTGATGTCCGCCGGCGCCTTCGGGGACGTCGGCCTAGCCCCCGTCGCGGCCGCCCTGTTCGTGCTGATGTCCGCGATGGGCGTCACCCTGCCCAACACCCAGTCCCTCGCCCTGCTGCGCACCCGGCACGCGGCCGGCTCCGCCTCCGCCCTGCTCGGCACCTCCTCCTTCCTCGTCGGAGCGGTCGCCTCGCCGCTCGTCGGCGTCGCCGGGGAGCACACCGCCGTGCCCATGGCCCTCGTCCAGCTGGTGGGATCACTGGCCGCGCTGGCCTGCTTCGTGGGAATGTGCCGTCCCTGGAAGACGCGTGACGAGACAGCGCGTACGGGGACGGAGGGAGCAGCGAGCTGAGCGCACCGAGACTGCGCGTCGACACCCCGGAACGGGCCGGGCTCGACCCCACGGAACTCGGCCTGCTGGTCCGCGGGGTCCGCCGGCTCACCGCCGGGGAACGCCCCTGGGCGGCGGGCGTCGTCGCGGTGGCCGGGCGCGGGCCGGTGATCGCCGTGCGGCACGCGGCGGGCTGGGCGGTGCGGTACGCCTCCCACGACCCTCAGACCGACGCGGGCGTGGAACTGCCGCCCGCCGACCGGGTGCCGATGACCGTCGACACCCCCTTCGACCTGGCCTCGCTCACCAAGCTGTTCACGTCGGTCGCCGCCGTCCAGCAGATCGAGCGGGGCACCCTCGGCATGGACGCCCGGGTGGGCGCCTACCTCCCGGAGTTCCGGGCCGCCGCCGAGCACGGCGTCACCGTGCGGCAGCTGCTCACCCACACCTCCGGGCTGCGCCCCGAACTGCCGCTGTACGACTGCCCCGACGACGCGGCACGGCTGGCGCTGCTGCGGGCCGAGGCGCCGAGCGGTGAGCCGGGCACGTACCGCTACTCGGACCTGAACATGCTGCTGCTCCAGTTCGTGCTGGAGCGCGTCACCGGCCGCACCCTCGACGTCCTGGTGCACGAGGGGATCACCCGGCCGCTGGGCATGACCGCGACCGGCTTCGGGCCGTGCCCGGGCGCCGCGGCCACCGAGGACCAGCGGCGGCCGTGGGCCAAGGCGGACCGGGGGATGCTGCGCGGCCTGGTCCACGACGAGAACGCCTGGGCGCTGGGCGGGGTGGCCGGGCACGCGGGCCTGTTCGGCACCGGCCCGGACCTCGCGGTCTTCTGCCGCGCGCTCCTCGCGGGCGGCGCGTACGGCCCGGCGCGCATCCTCGGCCCCGACTTCGTGGAACTGCTGCTGACCCCGCCCGGCCTCGGCTTCGCTGTGGACCAGCCCTGGTTCATGGGCGAACTGGCCGGCCGGGGAGCGGCGGGCCACACGGGCTTCACGGGGACCTCCCTGGTGCTGGACCCGGCGACGGACACCTTCCTGGTGCTGCTGGCGAACACCGTGCACCCCCGCAGGCGGCCACCGGACAGCGGGCCCAGGGCAGCGGCGGCGACGAGGCTGGCCAGAGCGGTCCGGGGCACCTGAGAGAATCGGTGGGTGAACGCCCCCGAATCCGCAGCCGACACCCTCCGCGCGACCCTCGCCGGACTGCTCGACGGGCTGCCGCCCTCGCAGGCCGCCGGGGCCGTGGAACGGCTGATCGCCACCTACCGGGGGGACACCCCGACCCACGCGCCGATCCTCCGGGACCGCGCGGACGTCGCCGCGTACGCCGCCTACCGGATGCCGGCCACCTTCGAGGCGGCCCGTTCGGCGCTGGCGGCGTTCGCCGACGCGGTGCCGGGGTGGGTGCCGGGCAGCCATGCCGACATCGGCGGCGGGACCGGCGCGGCGACCTGGGCGGTCAGCGCCACCTGGGACGGGACGCGGCCGGTGACCGTACTGGACTGGGCCGGGCCCGCGCTCGCACTCGGCGAGGAGATCGCCGCCGCCCGCCCGGCGCTCAGGGACGCCCGCTGGCAGCGGGCCCGGATCGGCGCGGCCCTCACCCTCGACCCGGTCGACCTCGTCACCGTCTCCTACGTCCTCAACGAACTGACCGAGGCCGACCGCGCGGCCCTCGTCGACGCCGCCGCCCGGGCCGCCCGGGCCGTCGTGATCGTCGAGGCCGGCACCCCCGCCGGCCACGCCCGCGTCCTCGAGGCCCGCGACCGCCTCGTCGGCGCCGGCTTCCAGGTCGCCGCGCCCTGCCCGCACAGCGCCGCCTGCCCCATCGCCCCCGGCACCGACTGGTGCCACTTCTCGGCCCGGGTCAGCCGCTCCTCCCTGCACCGCCAGGTCAAGGGCGGCTCCCTGGCGTACGAGGACGAGAAGTTCAGCTACGTCGCCGCCGCCCGCCTCCCCCTCCCCGGCGTCACCCCCGCGCCCGCCCGGGTGGTCCGGCGCCCGCAGATCCGCAAGGGCCAGGTGCTCCTCGACCTGTGCGAGGCGGACGAGCGGCTGCGCCGGACGACGGTCACCAAGCGCCACGGCGACCAGTACAAGGCGGCCCGGGACGCGGACTGGGGCGATCCCTGGCCGCCCGCGGGGAGCGCATAGGGGAAGCGGGCCGGGAGGCCGGCGGGGAGAGCCGGCAGGGAGAGCGGACGGGGAGAGCGGATAGGTTCGGGACCATGGCCGCCCAGAAGTCCGTCCAGCCGGCCCCCGACACCACCCGCCGCAGCGAGAGGTCCCGCCGCGCCATCTACGCCGCCGCCCTCGAACTCGTCGGCGAGGTCGGCTACCCCAAGACCACGATCGAGGGAATCGCCGCCCGGGCCGGCGTCGGCAAGCAGACGATCTACCGGTGGTGGTCGTCGAAGGCGGACGTCCTCATGGAGGCGTTCCTCGACCTCGCCGAGCGGACGGCACGCACCGCGGGCCAGGAGCCGCACACCGTCCCGGACACCGGTGACCTCGCCGCCGACCTCAAGGCCGTGCTGCGCGCCACCGTCGACGAACTGCTCGCCGCCCGCTTCGAGGTGCCCTCCCGCGCCCTGGCCGCCGAGGGCGTCGTCAACGAACAGGCCGGCCGTGCCTTCGTCGCCAAACTGCTCGAACCGTCGCTCCAGCTGTACGTGGACCGGCTGCGCGCGGCCCAGGACGCCGGGCACGTCCGCCCCGGCGTCGACCCGCGCATCGCGCTCGAACTCTTCGTCTCCCCGCTGGCCCAGCGCTGGCTGCAGCGCACGGGCCCCATCTCCCACGCGTACACCGACACCCTGGTCGACTACGCGCTGCACGGGATCGGCACGTGCCCTCCCGCGCCCCCGGAGCGTGGGACGGTGGGAGCATAGGGCATGCTGTCCGCACGACAGGCGAGGCGAGGGGACAGATGAGCGCGGAGTTCGACGGCCGGTCCGGCCGGCAGGGCAGACTCTCCCAGTGGCTGCGCGGACGCCGCCCGAAGGAGGCCGCCGACGGCGGCGGCCGTGAGGCCCTGCTGCTGGCCGCCGCCGGAGCGGGACTGCCGCTCGCGCCCGCCGCGCACCCCGCGCCCGGCTACCGCTGCTCGTGCGACCGCGTCGGCTGCCCCACGCCGGCCCGGCACCCGGTGTCCTTCGCCTGGCAGACGCAGTCCACCACCGACCGCGGCCAGATCGAACGCTGGGCCCGGCACCAGCCGCAGGCCAACTTCGTCACCGCCACCGGCATGGTGCACGACGTCCTCGACGTCCCCGTGGAGGCCGGCCGGGAGGCGCTCGACCGGCTCCTCGGCTCCGGCGTCGAGGTCGGCCCGGTCGCCGAGAGCGACGACGGCCGCATGCTGTTCTTCACCCTCACCCGGGGCACGCCCGAGGACGAGGACGAGTGGTGGCCCTGCGAGCTGGACTGCCACCCCGAGACCATGGACGAGCACCCGGGCCTGCGCTGGCACTGCCGCGGCTCGTACGTGCTGGTCCCGCCGGCCCGGCTGCCGGGCGACGAGCAGGCCGTGCGCTGGGTGCGCGGCCCGGAGCACCCGCTGCCGGACCCGCTGACCCTGCTGGAGGCCCTCACCGACGCCTGCGCCCGCCACGCCGGCGCGGAGCCAGGCCACCCGGGGGTGGCCTGGCCCGTACGGCACTGAGGTGTCCGGCGGGGCGGGGCGGGTTTCCGGCGAGCGCTCTTCGCCGCCCTGCCTGCGCGGAGCCCGGCCGCCCCGGTGGCGGTCCGGCCTTGCGTCCTTGCGCGGCTGAGGCCTCCGGTCCGGCCGCCGGGCCGGCTTCGGGCGAGGTCTCTTTGGCGTCCGCGGCCGGAGTTCGGCCACCCGGGCGGTCCGGCCTTGCGGCGCCGGGGCTTCCGGGTGGGCCCGGGAGGCCGGGGCTCGGCTGAGGGCGGGCTATTCGCCCTGTGCGCCCGTCAGGCCCTGGATGCGGCCCAGTACCGACACCTTGCCGCCCGGCTTCGGGTCCAGGGCGACCTCGTTGGAGATGAACTCCAGCGTCAGCGACTGCTTGATCTCGCCCTTGGTCAGGGCCTTCACATCGTCACCCGGGACGGGTACGGAGGTGCCCGCGGCGGCGGTCCGCTTCTCGTAGTGGTGCGTGGTGAAGAACACCAGCGCCCCGCCGTCCGCGGTGCGCAGCGCCAGCGGCGCGTAGTCGCCGCTCGTCAGCGGTTCGTCGATGTACTGGGTGACCAGACCCGGCTTCCTGGCGCCCTTCGCGCGGTCCTTGCGCCACCCGCTGGTGTGCGTGCCGTCCGCGAAGGCGCTCCCGCCGCTCTTCAGGTACGTCGCGTACGCCTGGCTGAGCGTCCCCGGCTCGACGGCCAGCGAGGCGGAGTTCGCGGGGACCGCTTCGCCCCAGCCGTCCGCGTCCTTCGTGAACTCGGGCACGCTGCCGGGGGCCACCAGCGTCACGTACGCCGCCTGCCACGGCTCGGTGACATCGTCGCGGGTGAAGACGAACAGCCAGCGTGCGGCACCGCCCTTGTTGGCGGCGGCGTCCACCACGAACCAGCGGGGCCAGCCCGCCTTCTTGACGATGGTGTACTTCGCGTCCGACAGCTTCAGCGGCGTGTGCCCCGGGTTCCCGTCCGGGCTGTTCACGTGCCCGGCCTTCAGCCGGGCCCCGTCGATGTCGCCGAACGCGCCGGTGACGTGGTCCGCGTCCAGGGAACGGTCGTACGCCTTGTCGGCCGCGTTGTACGCGTCCGTGAACTGCCGCAGCGCCTTCGCGGCCTCGGCGCGGGTGGTGGCGGGGAGCACTTCGCGTTCCCCGTGCACCACCACGCATCCGCTCGCCGTCAGCGACAAAGCGGTCAGCGAGGCCGCCATGAATGCGTTCCGGTCACGCCTGCGGAGCCTGCGAGGGCTGCGAGGGCTGCGATCCCTGGTCATCAGGTACGGTCACCTTCCCCTTCCCGGAGGCGAACCCTACCGGGGCGAGGAACACCGCGAGTGTCGGGACCAGGTACAGCAGCCACACCGTGACCTGGATCACGGTCGGGTCGGGCTGGAAGTTCAACACGCCCTTCAGCAGCGTGCCGTACCAGCTGTCCGGCGGGATCGCGCCGCTGATGTCGAACGCCAGGTGCGTCAGCCCCGGGATGATGTCGGCCTCCTGGAGGTCGTGGAAGCCGTACGCCAGCACGCCGGCCGCGACGACGACCAGCATCCCGCCGGTCCAGGTGAAGAACTTGGCGAGGTTGATCCGCAGCGCGCCCCGGTAGAACAGCCAGCCGAGCAGGACCGCCGTGGCCAGGCCCAGCGCCACACCGATCAGCGGGCGCGGGGTGCCGTCGGACGCCGCGTGCACCGACGCCCACACGAACAGGGCGGTCTCCAGGCCCTCCCGGCCCACGGCCAGGAACGCCGTCGCCACCAGCGCGCCCGTGCCCATCGCCAGGGCCGCGTCGAGCCTGCCGTGCAGCTCCGACTTCAGGTGCCGGGCGGTGCGCCGCATCCAGAACACCATCCAGGTCACCAGGCCCACCGCGACGACCGACAGCGAACCGCCGAGCGCCTCCTGCGCCTTGAACGTCAGCTCCTGGGAGCCGAACTCGAGGACGCAGCCGAAGCCCATCGCGATGGCGACGGCGACGGCGATGCCGGTCCAGATCGGCTTCAGGGCGTCCCTGCGGCCGGTCTTGACCAGGTAGGCGATGAGGATGCAGACGACGAGGCTGGCTTCCAGGCCCTCGCGCAGACCGATCAGGTAGTTGGAGAACACGGCTACGCCTCCTCGGAGAACAGCGTGCGGCCCCACCAGTCGCCGGAGTCCCGGACGCCGGGCGGGACGGCGAAGACCGCCGATCCCACGTGCTGGATGTACTCGTTGAGCGCGTCGTGCGCCGACAGTTTCCGCTGCAGCGGGATGAACCCCTTGCGCACGTCACGCTGGTAGGCCAGGAAGAACAGGCCCGCGTCCAGGCGGCCGAGGCCGTCGGTGCCGTCGGTGAAGGAGTAGCCCCGGCGCAGGATGGTGATGCCGCCGTTGGAGTCGGGGTGCGCCAGGCGCACGTGCGCGTCCGGCTTCATCGCCTTCAGGAACGGCTCGTCGTGCTCCTTGGCCTTGCCGACCGGGGCGCCCTCGCGCTTGTCGCGGCCGAACACGTCCTCCTGCTCCTGCAGCGAGCTGCGGTCCCAGGTCTCGATGTTCATCCGGATCCGCCGGGCGACCAGGTAGGAACCCCCGGTCATCCAGGCCGCGTTGTCGTCTACGTCGCCGTCCCCGACCCATACGAACTTCTTCAGCCGGTCCGTCTCGGTGCCGGCGATGTTGCGGGTGCCGTCCTTGAACCCCATCAGGTTGCGGGGGGTCTGGGCGTCCGGCGTGGTCGAGGAGGTCTTGCCGAAGCCGAGCTGCGACCAGCGGATGGCGACCTTGCCGAAGCCGATCCGGGCCAGGTTGCGGATCGCGTGCACGGCGACCTGCGGGTCGTCCGCGCAGGCCTGGACGCACAGGTCGCCGCCGGTGCGGGACTTGTCGAGGTTGTCACCGGGGAAGGCGGGCAGGTCGGCCAGTGCGGCCGGCCGCTTGTCGGACAGCCCGAACTTCTCGAAGAACGACGGCCCGAACCCGATCGTCAGCGTCAGCCGCGAGGGCTTCAGCCCCAGCGCCTCACCCGTGTCGTCCGGAGGGGCCTCGGCGAGCCCGCCGTACGCGCCCTCGCCGACCGGCTCGCCGGCCGTCATCCGGCGCGCGGCGGCCGTCCAGTCCTTCAGCATGCGCACGAACTCGGCGCGGTCCTCGGTCTTCACGTCGAACGCGGCGAAGTGCAGCCGGTCCTGCACCGGCGTGGCGATGCCCGCCTGGTGGGCGCCGTGGAACTCCACCGCCCCGCCCGTCCCGGCCGCGGCCGGGTCCGCGTCGTCGCCGGTCTTCGCCATCGCCACCGCGCCGCCGGCCGCGGCGGCACCGAGCGCGAGGCCGGCGCCGCCCCAGCCGATCAGCGAGCGGCGGGACGGGCTGCTTGCCTGGGTCTGCGTCATCGTGGTCCCCTCCCTACTTCACGACCGCGGCGGCGAGCTTGGACAGCGGCTCGGCGAGGGCGTTGACCGCGTCCGACAGTTCCTTCTGCTGCTCGTCGGTGACCTTGTCGTAGGAGACGAAGTCGTACGCGTTCTTGTCCGGGCGGTACGTGTCGAGGAGGGTGTTCAGCGCGGTGAACTGCTTGTCCAGCTCCTTGGTGAGCGCCGGGTCGTTCTTCCGCGCGACCGGCTCGAGCAGCTGGTAGGCCCTCTGCGCGCCCTCGACGTTGCCCTTGAAGTCGACCAGGTCGGTGTGCGAGTAGGCCTCCTCCTCGCCGGTCACCTTGCCGGTGGCGACCTCGTCCAGCAGTTCCTTGGCGCCGTTGGCCATGGAGGTCGGGGTGATCTCGGCCTTGCCGACCCGCTTCTGCCAGTCCTCGAGGTCGGTCACCAGCCGGCCGGCGAGGGACTTCTCCTCGCTGCCGATCTTCTTGTCCGCCCAGAGGGCCTTCTCCAGGCGGTGCCAGCCGGTCCACTTCTGGCCGTCCTCCAGGCCGTCCTCGCGGATGTCGACCTTCGGGTCGATGTCGCCGAAGGACTCGGCGACCGGCTCGGTGCGCTCCCAGCCGAGGCGGGAGGGGGCGTAGGCCTTCCTGGCGGCCTCGAGGTCGCCGTCCTTGACCGCCTTCGCGAAGGTCCCGACCAGCGGCAGCGTCTGGTCGGCCTGGTCCTGGACGTAGTCGCGGTAGTCGGCGACCGCCTTGTCCAGCTGCGGGTTCCGCCGGGCGGTGGAGCCGCCGGTGACGGTGAGCTTCTGCCGGACGCCGTGGCCCTTCATGCCGGGGCGGCAGGCGATCTCGTAGGAACCGGCCTTCACCTCGGCGGTCAGCGTGTACTTGGTGCCGGGGCCGACGTTCTCCTTCTCGGAGATGATCCGGCCGTCCGGGAGGACGATCTCGACCTCGGTGGCCTTGCTGCCCTTGTTCTCGATCTTGAGCGTGACCTGGCCGGCCGGAACGGACTTGGTCGAGGTCTCGCAGGTGGAGTCGGCGGCGGTCACCTGGATGGCTTCGCCGCCCTTGGCGTCGCTCTTCGCAGTGCAGGCCGACAGGGCGGTCAGAGCCGCCGCGGTCGCGGCGGCGGTGACGGTGAGGCGGACGGCTCGCATGCGGGGCTCCAAGCGGGAACGATGTGGTGAGGCTGACCTAACTTACCTGAGGCTAACCTCAGTGCTACCCATCCGGCCCCCGGTTCAGCGCCCACAGAAAGATCACAGACACGGCTTGATATCGACGGCGGAAAACAGACCCCAAGGGGAGGTAAAGTGGGGGTCAAGTGATCGCGGAGCGGTCGCCGGGCGTCCCGGCCGCCGTCGCGATGCTTCAATTCCCTCGTGACTGACTACGACGTGCTGCGCGTCTTCTGCGCGGCCAACGGCGGATACGGCAACGAGCTCGGCGTCGTCCGCAACGGCTCACGGATCCCCGGCCCCGACGACCGCCAGGCGTTCGCGGCGAAGCTCGGCTTCAGCGAGACGGTGTTCGTGGACGACCCCGAGCGCGGGGTCCTCGACATCTACACGCCCACCCTGCGCCTGCCCTTCGCCGGTCACCCCTGCGTCGGTGTGGGCTGGCTGCTGGACGTGCCCGAACTGGTCACCCCGGCCGGAGTCGTCGGCGTCCGCCTGGACGGCGAGTTCAGCTGGATCGAGGCCCGCCCCGAGTGGGCCCCGCCGCGCACCCTGCGCCAGTACGCGACCGCCGCCGAGGTCGACGCGCTGCCCGTGCCGTCACCCGGCGCATGGACGTACGCCTGGGCGTGGGAGGACGAGGCCGCCGGCCGGATCCGCGCCCGGGCCTTCCCCGGCCGGGACGACGGCATCGACGAGGACGAGGCGACGGGCGCGGCCGCCCTGCTGCTCACGGAGCGGCTGGGCCGCGCCCTCAACATCACCCAGGGCGCCGGATCCCAGATCCTCACGGCCCCGCAGCCCGGCGGCTGGGTGGAGGTCGGCGGCCGCGTGGTCCTGGAACGCCAGCCGGAGCGGCCTTAGGGCCCTTCTGACGGAGATCCGCCAGAAGGGCCCTAAGGCAGGGTCAGGATGTCGGCGCCCGTCTCGGTCACCACCAGGGTGTGCTCGAACTGCGCCGTCCGCTTGCGGTCCCTGGTCACCACGGTCCAGCCGTCGTCCCACATGTCGTACTCGTGCGTGCCCAGGGTCAGCATCGGCTCGATCGTGAAGGTCATCCCCGGCTGCATGACCGTCGTGGCCTGCGGGCTGTCGTAGTGCGGGATGATCAGCCCGGAGTGGAACGACGCGTTGATGCCGTGCCCGGTGAAGTCCCGGACCACCCCGTAGCCGAAGCGCTTGGCGTAGGACTCGATGACCCGGCCGATGACGTTGATCTGCCGGCCCGGCTTGACCGCCTTGATCGCCCGGTTGAGGGACTCCCGGGTCCGCTCGACCAGCAGCCGTGACTCCTCGTCGACGTCACCCACCAGGTAGGTGGCGTTGTTGTCGCCGTGCACCCCGCCGATGTACGCCGTCACGTCCAGGTTGACGATGTCGCCGTCCCTGAGCACCGTCGAGTCCGGGATGCCGTGGCAGATGACCTCGTTGACGCTGGTGCACAGCGACTTGGGGAAACCGCGGTAGCCGAGCGTCGACGGGTAGGCGCCGTGGTCGCACATGAACTCGTGCGCGACCTTGTCCAGTTGGTCCGTGGTCACACCCGGCGCGATGAGCTTGGCGGCTTCCTCCATGGCCCGCGCAGCGATGCGCCCGGCCCTCCGCATCGCCTCGACGGTCTCGGGCGTCTGCACCTCCGGCCCGGTGTACGGCGTCGGCGCGGGCTTTCCGACGTACTCGGGGCGGCGGATGTTTCCGGGGACCGGACGGGTGGGGGACAGCTCCCCTGGTACGAGCAGCGACTGGCCAGACATGTCAGCGAGTCTAACCAGCGGGTGTGGGGGAACATGTCGGTGGCGAGAGGAGCTGGTCATGGCCCTGTTCAAGAAGCGGACCGCCGGGAAGCCCGGCGAGTGGTACTACTGCCTGGAGCACAAGAAGGTCGAGGAGGGCCCGGAGTGCCCGGCCAAGGACCGCTTCGGCCCGTACGCGACCCGTGCCGAGGCCGAGCACGCGATGGAGACCGCCCGCGAGCGGAACCTGGAGTGGGAGACCGACCCGCGCTGGCACGACGCGCCGGCCGGCGGGAGCTCCGACGAGGAGTGATCCCACGAGGGGTGATCCGGCCTCGGCAGGACTGATCCCGGCCCTTCCGTTCACGGCCGGCCGGGACGGGTGGTGGGCGACAAACGTCACCAGGGGGCGGGCGGGGGCGCGGTCAAGGCCTCCGCCAGCCTCGACAGACGGTCACGGAAGCGGCGTCGCGTCCGCGGGGAGCCGCCGTTCTCGCCGGCCGCCGCGCTGACCAGGTGCTGCACGCTGTCCAGGTCCAGTTCGGCCCCTTCCGGCACGGCCAGGGTCTCGTGGGCCATGGACTCCAGCTCGCCCCCGCCGGCGCCCAGGGCCAGTACCGTCACCCCGGCGCGCCGGGCGTCGTGCACCCGCTGGAGCAGGGGCGCCGGCTCGGCCGGGGCCACCACGAGCAGGGTCTCGCCGCGCCGGGCCGCCTCGAGCCGGCCGGGGCCCACGGCCAGGTGCGCCGGGTCCGTGGGACACGCGTCGTGCCGGACGAGGGCCGGGGCCAGTTCCGGCGTGCCCGACCAGGCGGCCTCGTCCACCAGGTGGGCCGCGAGGTGCCAGGGCTCGTACTCCGGGGTGCCCACCAGCAGCAGCCCGCCGCCGTACGTCACCACGGACCCGCGCAGTACGCCCGCGAACCGCCGGGTGGCGCCCAGCCACTCGGTCCCGGCGAGCACTTCGCGCAGCAGCGCGACCCGTACGGCGTCCATACGACCGCATGGTGCCGCAACCGGTCCTCCGGGACGCGGAGTTCAGGCGGGATTAGCCCGATTCGGGGACACTGTCCGATGACCGCGGGTCCGGGTCCGCCCGTGCTGCGGCCCACCTGAACCGGTGGGGCCGGGACGGCGGACGTAGAGTCGGCCCATGACCTCTAGCGACAGCGCACAGAAGGCCCCCGCCAAGGACCCCTGGGACCTGCCCGACGTCTCCGGACTGGTCGTCGGCGTGCTCGGCGGCACCGGGCCGCAGGGCAAGGGCCTCGCCTACCGGCTCGCCAGGGCCGGCCAGAAGGTGATCATCGGGTCGCGGGCCGCCGAGCGCGCGCGGGCCGCCGCCGAGGAGCTCGGGCACGGCGTCGAGGGCGCCGACAACGCCGAGACGGCGCGGCGCAGTGACATCGTGATCGTCGCGGTGCCGTGGGAGGGGCACGGCGAGACCCTCGAGGGCCTGCGCGAGGAACTGGCGGGCAAGCTCGTCGTGGACTGCGTCAACCCCCTCGGCTTCGACAAGAAGGGCGCCTACGCGCTGAAGCCGGCGGAGGGCAGCGCCGCCGAGCAGGCCGCCGCGCTGCTGCCGGACTCCCGGGTCACCGCGGCCTTCCACCACCTCTCGGCGGTCCTCCTCCAGGACCCCGCGGTCGACGAGATCGACACCGACGTGATGGTGCTGGGCGAGGAGCGGGCCGACGTGGAGACCGTCCAGGCGCTGGCCGGGCGCATCCCCGGCATGCGCGGGATCTTCGCCGGCCGGCTGCGCAACGCCCACCAGGTGGAGTCGCTGGTGGCCAACCTGATCTCCGTCAACCGCCGGTACAAGGCGCACGCGGGGCTCCGCGTCACGGACGTCTGACCGGATGGGGGACACTGGTCGCCGAAGCGGTGTCCCCCGACAGGAGCCTCCCGAAATGCCCCCCTTGTCCCCGCCCGGCCCGACCCGGCGACTCGCCGTCTACGCCCTCGCCGTGTGCCTCCTCGCCGTGGTCGCGGCCGTCGTCTCCTTCGTCCAGGGCAGCTGGCTGGGGATCGTCTGGGTGCTGCTCGCCGGTCTGTCGTCCAACATGACCTGGTACTACCTGCGGCGGGGCCGGGCCGGCTACTCCCAGAAGCGGTAGAGGCTCCAGCCGTAGGAGGTGTCGAACTCGCTCACCCCGAGGCCCCGCAGGACCGCGTCGACCAGGCCGAAGAACACGTGGTTGACCGACGGCAGCCACAGCAGTGCGAACACGAACAGCAGCCCGAACGGGGCGAACGGCTCCACCTGCCGCTTGACGCCCTGCGACAGCCAGGGCTCGATCACGCCGTAGCCGTCCAGGCCCGGGACCGGCAGGAAGTTCAGGATCGCGGCCGACACCTGGAGCAGCGCGAGGAAGGCGAGGGCGAGGCGGAACTCGAGGGGCACCCCGTCCAGCGCGCCCAGCCAGAACGGCGCCGTGCACACCGCCGCGAACAGCACGTTCGTCAGCGGGCCGGCCGCCGAGACCAGGCTGTGCCGCCACCGGCCCCGGATCCGGCCCCGCTCGATGAACACCGCGCCGCCCGGCAGCCCGATGCCGCCCATCATCACGAACACCACCGGCAGCACCACACTGAGCAGGGCGTGCGTGTACTTCAGCGGGTTCAGCGTGAGGTAGCCCTTCGCGCCGACCGAGATGTCACCGCTGTGCAGGGCGGTACGCGCGTGCGCGTACTCGTGCAGGCACAGGGACACGATCCAGGCGGCCGTCACGAACAGGAACACGGCGACGCCCGGCTGCTCGGCGAACCCCGTCCAGGTGGCCCATCCCGTGACCGCGGTGACGGCGAGGATCCCGAGGAAGACGGGACTTATGCGCCGCTCGCTGTGGCGGGTGGTGGCGGTGGTCATGCGGCGGACTCCTGTGGGTCGCGAACGGGGGCCGGCTGGGGTCGGTCGGCGCGCCCGACCGTACCGGGCGCAAGGGGAAAACGTCTCGCGGCCGGGTGCCGGTTCCTGGGAAGGCGGGGCAATGCTTACGAGGCGAGCGCCGTACGAGGGCCCACCTGGCCGGTCATGCCGGTGCAAGGCGGCGACCTGCGGGCGTGCGGCTTGGAGGAGCAGGAGCACGAAGGGCTGCCGGGGGTCGAGCACCACGGCGACACGTGGCCCACCACCACGGGCCGCGTCCGCGCGATCCACCTCGGCCACCAGGAGTACGCGGAGACCGTCCCGGGCCCCGGCGCAGGCGGGACACGGACGGTGCCCTCGTCATCCCGGACGTCCCCGGCGGCCCGTCGCCGTCCTCGGGTGGCGTGCGGTGAATCCTGGGCGGACGCCACGAGCCTCCGGGCCGTGCCTGCCCGGTGGTCGGCGGTGATCGGCGGTGAGGGGAGGGGCGGGGACGACGGGGTGCGTGTGCCGTCGTCCCCGACGTTTCCGGCAGCCCGTCGCCGGCCCGGACACGGCAGGCGCCCCGCCGCGCGAACTCCGTGACCGGCGATGAGATCAGCGGGGACAATAGGGCCCGTGCGCTACCGCATCCTCGGCACCACCCAGGCACTCCGGCCCGACGGCACGTCCGTCCCCGTCGGCGGAGCGCGCCTGCGTGCGCTGCTGACCGTGCTCGCGCTCAGACCCGGCCGGACGGTACCGGTCGGCGTGCTGGTCGACGAGGTGTGGGACGGGGATGCGCCCGCCGACGCCACCGCCGCGCTGCAGGCGCTGGTCGGACGGCTCCGGCGGGCCCTCGGGGCCGGCGCGGTCGCCTCGGCGGAGGGCGGGTACCGGCTCACCGCCGCTCCCGACGACATCGACCTGCACCGCTTCGAACGCCTCACCGGCGAGGGGCTGCGCGCCCTGGCCGACGACGACCCGGCGAAGGCGGCCACCGTCCTCGACGACGCCCTCGCGCTGTGGCACGGGCCCGCCCTGGCCGACCTGCCCGACCGCACCGCCGAGGCCGCCCGGTGCGACACCCGCCGCCTGGACGCCCTGCGCGCCCGCCACGCCGCCGCCCTCGCCCTCGGCCACGCCGAAGGGGCGCTGCCCGAGCTGACCGCCCTGTGCGACACCCACCCCCTGGACGAACCCCTCCAGGCCCTGCGGCTGCGCGCCCTGCGCGACGCGGGCCGCACGGCGGAGGCGCTGGCCGCCTACGAGGACGTACGACAGCTCCTCGCCGAGCGGCTCGGCTCCGATCCCGGGCCCGCACTGCGCGCGCTGCACGCCGAGTTGCTGTCCCCGCGGCCGGCGACGCCACCGGTGCGCCCGGCCGCCGGGCCCCCGGCACCGGGCAACCTCCCCGCCCGCCTCACCTCGTTCGTCGGCCGGGAGACCGACATCGAGGCACTCCGCTCGGACCTCGCGGCGGCCCGGCTGGTCACCCTGCTCGGGCCCGGCGGAGCGGGCAAGACCCGGCTGTCGCAGGAGGCCGCCGAAGCCGTGCGGGACGCGGCCCGGGACGGGGTGTGGCTGGCCGAACTGGCGCCCGTCGACGACCCGGAGGCCGTACCGGAGGCCGTGCTCACCGCGATCGGCGCCCGCGAGACCGTGCTGCACGGCGCCGGCGCCGAGGGCCTGCGGGCCGTCGCCGACCGGCACGACGACCCCGTCGAGCGGCTCGTCGAGCACTGCGGCCGGCGCCGCATGCTGCTCGTCCTGGACAACTGCGAGCACGTGGTGGAGGCGGCGGCCCGCCTCGCGGAGCGGCTGCTGGCCCGCTGCCCGGAGGTCACCGTGCTCGCCACCAGCCGGGAACCCCTCGGCGTCCCCGGTGAGCTGCTGCGCCCCGTGGAACCGCTGCCCGAGCCGGTCGCGCTGCGGCTGCTCGCCGAGCGGGGCGCGGCCGCCCGGCCCGGCTTCCGCACCGAGGACGACCCGGAGGCGTGCGCCGAGATCTGCCGCCGCCTCGACGGCCTGCCCCTCGCCATCGAACTCGCCTCCGCCCGGCTGCGGATGCTCACGCCCCGGCAGATCGTCGACCGGCTCGACGACCGTTTCCGGCTGCTCACCTCCGGCAGCCGCACCGTGCTGCCCCGGCAGCAGACCCTGCGGGCCGTGGTCGACTGGTCCTGGGACCTGCTCGACGAGGGCGAACGCGAGGTGCTGCGCCGTCTGTCGGTCTTCGCGGGCGGCTGCGACCTCGCCGCCGCCGAGGCGGTGTGCGGGCCGGACGCCTTCGACGCGCTGGGCTCCCTGGTCGACAAGTCCCTCGTCGTCGCCGCCCCCGCCCCCGACGGGATGCGCTACCGGCTCCTGGAGACCGTCGCCGAGTACGCGGGCGAACGGCTCGACGAGGCCGGGCGGCGCGCGGAGGCCGAGCACGCCCACCTGACGTACTTCCGCGAACTCGCCCGTACCACCGACCCGTTGCTGCGCGGCTCCGGCCAGCGGGCCGCCATCGCGCGGTTACAACTGGAGTACGAGAACGTGCGCACCGCCCTGCGCCGGGCCGTCGCCGCACGGGACGAGCAGGAGGCGATCTGCCTGGTTCTCTCCCTCATCTGGTACTGGCAGATGCGCGACCTGCGCATCGAGGCCCGCACCCTGTGCCGCGAGGTCATGGCGCTCGGCCCCGACCCGTTCGACGAGCCCGTCCGCCGCGCCGCGCCGATGTGGCAGCGCTGCACGGACGTCCCGCCCCCGTACACCGGCGAACTCCTCGACGAGGCCCGGCGCGGCCTGCACCTGGCGCACCTCGCCTGCATGGACACCGAACTGGAGGCCTGGCAGACCCCCGCGGCCCGGGCGAAACTGCTCGTCATCACCCGGGTGTACGAACCCGGCCTGCCGCAGACCTGCCGTCCGCCCGGCATGCTGTGGTTCTTCGCCGTGCTGCTGACCGAGGGGATCGAGCGGCTGCGCACCATCATCGACGCCTGCGTGCGGACCTCCCGGCAGACCCCGGGCTTCGACTGGGAACTGGCCACGACGCTGCAGATACGGGCCAACATCCTCGCCAACCGCAGCGACTGGGCGGGCGACGCGCTGCGCGACGCCGACGAGGCACTGGAGATCTTCCAGCGCCTCGGCGACACCTGGGGCGCCGCCGAGGCACTCTCCGCGCGCGGCGAGTCCTTTGAGCGCAAGGGCGAGTACGAGTCGGCCGCCGCCGACTTCCGGGCGGCCATCGAGCAGGCCGACCGCCTCGGTGCCCGCGCCCAGACGGCGGTGCTCGGTGTCCGCCTGGCCGCCGTGCTCCTGGAGACGGGCGAGCCGGAGCGCGGCGAGGGCATGCTGCGCGAGGTCATCGCCCGCCGGGACGGCAGCACCAACGAGGCGATGCCCATGGCCCGCCTCTTCCTCGCCGGCTGGCTCTCGCTCACCGACCGGGTCGCGGAGGCCCGCGAACAGCTCCGCCTGCTCCGCCGGGACTTCGGGATCGCCCACTTCGCCGTCTTCGACGCCCTCATCCTCGGCCAGGAGGCCTGGGTGGACGCCGTCGACGGCCGCCCCGACGAAGCCCTGGACACGATCCGGCGCGCGCTGGACCGCGCCGAGGAACCGCTGTCCCAGACCATCGCCCCGCACCTGCGCAACTTGTACCTGATCATCGCCGCGACGGCCCTGCCCGCGGTCGACGGCGGGCTCCGGGCCCGCGACGCCGCCCGCTGCCTGGGCGCCGCCGACGCGCTGCTGCCGTCCGGCCACGTCGCGGGGACCGTCGAGCGCGCGGTGCGCGAGCGCGCCGAGGCGGCCGTCCGGGCCGTGCTCGACGAGGAGACGTACGACTCCGCTTACACGGAAGGCGGTGGCCTCTCCCTCGCGGAGGCCACCGCCCTGGTCTGACACGCCCGGCCGGGCCGGCGCGGCGTCAGTTCTTGGTGCGGAACTTGTGGATCGCGACCGGTGCGATCACCGCGGTGAGCCCCACCGACCAGATCAGCGTCACCCACAGGTCGTGCGCGACCGGGCCGCCCTCCATCAGACCGCGCGCGGTGTCGGCCAGCGCGGACAGCGGGTTGTAGTCGGTGAAGTTCTGCAGCCAGCCCGGCATCGAGGCGGTCGGCGCGAAGATCGACGAGCCGAACTGCAGCGGCATCAGCACCAGGAAGCCCATGGCCTGCACGGACTGCGCGTTCTTCATCATCACGCCGAGCGTGAGGAACACCCACATCAGCGCCGAGCCGAACACCGCGGACAGCCCCACGGAGGCCAGCAGACCGGTCCAGTGGTGGATGTCGTAGCCCACGAGGACGGCGACCACCATCAGCACCGCGGTCGCGAACAGCATCCGCATCAGCTCCACCGCTATCTTGGCGAAGAGGACGGAGCCGCGGCCGATGGGCAGCGACCGGAAGCGGTCCATGACACCGGAGTTGAAGTCCTGGTTGAAGCCGGTGCCCACGCCCTGGGCCATGTTCATGCCCATCATGGCCATCAGGCCGGGCACGACGTACTGCACGTACTGGTCCTGGCCGCCGCCCAGGGACTTGCCGATCGAGCCGCCGAAGACATACACGAACAGCAGCGTGAAGACCACCGGGAACAGAACGGCGTCGAACATCGACTCCGGGTCCTGCCGGATCCACAGCAGGTTGCGGCGGATGAGCGCACCGGTGTGGCGCAGATGGGCGCGCGGCGAGATGGGAGTGTCGGACGGCGGGGCGGCCGCGGCCGCCGGAGTGAGGGTGGCGGCGCTCATACGGCGACCTCCTGGCGGGTGTCGGCGGGCGTGGCGTCCTGCGGGGCACTGGCACGGTGGCCGGTGAGGGACAGGAACACCTCGTCCAGGCTGGGCAGTTCGGTGGTGATGGCGGAGATCGTGATGCCGCGCGCGGTGACCGCGCCGACCACGGCGGTCAGCTGCTCGTCGCTGAGGACCGGCACCAGCAGGGTGCCGCTGTCGGTGTCGACGGTGGTGGCGGCGAGGCCGGTGACGCCGAGCTCGTCGAGCATGCGGGCGAGCGGGCGCAGCTCCAGCGGATCGGCCGGCCGCACCCGCAGGGTGCGCCCGCCGACCTTGGCCTTCAGCGCCTCGATGCCGCCGTTCGCGATGACCCTGCCGCGGTCCACCACGGTCAGCTCCGAGGCCAGCTGTTCGGCCTCCTCCATGTACTGGGTGGTCAGCAGGACGGTGACACCCTCCCCGACCATGGCCTTGACCTCGTCCCACACCTCGTTGCGGGTGCGCGGGTCGAGCCCGGTGGTCGGCTCGTCCAGGTAGAGGACGGCGGGCCGGCCGATCATCGAGGCGGCCAGGTCGAGGCGCCGCCGCATACCGCCGGAGTACGTTCCCGCGGGCCGCCGCGCGGCCTCCGTCAGCGAGAACCGCTCCAGCAACTCGTCGGCGCGGGCGCGGGCCTGACCGCGGGGCAGGTCGAGCAGCCGTCCGATCAGGTACAGGTTCTCCCAGCCCGGGAGCTTCTCGTCCACCGAGGCGTACTGCCCGGTGAGCCCGATCACCCGGCGCAGCTGCCGGGGCTGCCGTACGACGTCGTAGCCGGCGACGGTCGCCCGGCCGGCGTCGGGGGCCAGCAGGGTGGACAGGATCCGCACGAGGGTGGTCTTGCCGGCTCCGTTCGGCCCGAGCACACCCATCACGGTGCCCTCGCGCACGTCCAGGTCCACCCCGTCCAGCGCCTTGGTCTCGCCGTAGTGCTTGACCAGTCCCCGCACGGTGACGGCGTGGCCCGCGCCGGTGGGGTCGTTGTCGATTCGCTTCATGCCGATGACGGTGCCAGCCCCGACCGACAGACCACCTACAGCCCACCGACACGGCTCCGACACGGGTCGACCGGAAGGTGCGGGCCTCTCTTCTGGGCCCGGCCGGTGTTCGAGGCCCGGGCGGTTCAGCCCTGTGGGGGCTCCGCCCCGAGACCCCCGGACCTGTGCCCACCCACCACCCGTGCGAGTCGGCCGGCAGGCGCGGCCCCCCTTCTCACCCGTTCAGGCGCACGGGGTCCGGGGCCGAGCCCCGGCGGGGTGCGGGGGCGGAGCCCCGCGGGGGTCCAGGGGGCGCGGCCCCCCTGGCGGGGTCGAAGGGGCGCAGCCCCTGGGACGGGACGGGCAGGGGCGGCGGGGGCGAGAAACCCCCCGGGCGGACAGCGCGGCAGCCCGCCGACGGGGGAAGATCGGCGGGCTGCCGCTCGGTGCGGGCCATGGTCCTAGTGGACGGAGTGCTCCTCCAGCGGGAACGCCCCGCCGACGACGTCCTCCGCGAACGCCCTCACCGCACCGCCCATGACCTCACGCAGATCGGCGTACTTCTTCACGAACTTCGGCACCCGCCCGGACGTCAGCCCGAGCATGTCCGTCCACACCAGGACCTGCGCGTCCGTCTCCGGCCCGGCCCCGATGCCGACGGTCGGGATGTGCAGCACCCGGGTCACCTCGGCCGCCAGCTCCGCCGGCACCAGCTCCAGCACCACCGCGAACGCGCCCGCGTCCTGCACGGCCTTGGCGTCGCGCAGCAGCTGCTGGGCCGCCTCCTCGCCGCGCCCCTGCACGCGGTAGCCCATGGCGTTGACGGACTGCGGGGTCAGGCCGATGTGGGCCATGACCGGGATGCCGGACTCGACGAGGAGCCGGATCTGCTCGTGCGAGCGCTCGCCGCCCTCCAGCTTCACGGCGCCGACGCCCGCCTCCTTCACCAGCCGGGTCGCCGAGCGCAGCGCCTGCACCGGGCCCTCCTGGTAGGAGCCGAAGGGCAGGTCGCCGACGATCAGGGCGCGGTCGGTGCCCCGGACGACGGCCGCCGACAGCATGGTCATCTCGTCGAGGGTGACGGGCACGGTCGTCTCGTACCCGAGGTGGCAGTTGCCGGCGGAGTCGCCGACCAGGAGGACCGGGATGCCCGCCTCGTCGAACACGGACGCGGTCATCGCGTCGTAGGCGGTGAGCATGGGCCACTTCTCGCCGCGTTCCTTGGCGAGGGCGATGTCGCGGACGGTGATGCGGCGAGTGCCCTTGCCCCCGTACAGCGTCCTGCTGCCGTCGGAGGGCTTCGTCTGGGCAGCCGAGAGCTGCGTCATTGCAACGGCTCCTAACGTCATCTCGAGGCGCCCTGACGGCGTCCCCGGACCGCCTCCATGGTGGCACCTCGTGCCACTCGGGGCCAGAGGGACCCCGCGTGATCCCTGGCGCACGGCCCGAGCGTAAGGCCTCGGTAAAGGAATTCAGATACGAGACGGTACCGTATTGGAATTGCCCTAGGCTCTGGCGTCATGACTACTCCTGCCGTACCAGCCCGCCGGATACCGGAAGAGGTGCACCGGCGCCGCTGGGCGATCCTCGGCGTGCTGATGCTGAGCCTGCTCATCGTGGTGCTGGACAACTCGATCCTGAACGTCGCGATCAAGACGATCTCCACCCCGGCGCCGACCGGTCTGGGCGCCACCCAGAGCGAGATCGAATGGGCGATCAACGCCTACACCCTCGTCTTCGCGGGTCTGCTCTTCACCTCCGGCCTCATCGGCGACCGGCTCGGCCGCAAGAAGGTCCTGCTCGGCGGGATCCTGGTGTTCGGTATCGGCTCGGCCCTGGCCGCCGAGTCGGGCTCACCCGGCGAGCTCATCGCCTACCGCGCCCTGATGGCCCTCGGCGCCGCGTTCGTCATGCCCGCCACCCTCGCCGTCCTGATGAACGTCTTCGAGCGCGAGGAGCAGCCCAAGGCCATCGGCATCTGGGCCGGCGGCGTGGGCCTCGCCATCGCCATCGGCCCGATCACCGGCGGTCTGCTGCTCGACCACTTCTGGTGGGGCTCGGTCTTCCTCATCAACGTGCCCATCGTGATCCTCGCGCTCGCGCTGATGGTGTGGCTGGTGCCCGACTCCCGCGACCCGAGCCCCGGCCGCCTCGACCCCGTCGGCGTCGTGCTGTCCGTCGTCGGCCTGGTCCTGCTCGTCTACGGCATCATCAAGGGCGGCGAGCTGGCCGACTTCACGGACGCCAAGGTGCTGGCGACCATCGTGGCCGGCCTGGCCGTCCTCGCCGGCTTCGTGATCTTCGAGAAGCGCAGCGACCACCCGTCCCTGGACGTCACCTACTTCAAGAACAAGGTCTTCTCGGCCGCCATGAGCGCCATCGCGCTGGTCTTCTTCGCGTTGATGGGCGTGACCTTCTTCTCGGTCTTCTACACCCAGAGCGTGCGCGGCTACTCGCCGCTGCAGTCCGGTCTGCTGATGCTGCCGCTGGCCGCCGCCCAGATGATCTTCGCACCGCGCGCCCGGCTGGTGGTCGACCGCTTCGGCAACAGGGCCACCACCACGGCGGGCCTGATCGTGATCGCGGCGACGCTGGCCGCCTTCGCCGGCTTCGAGGCCGACACGCCGATCTGGGTGCTGGAGGTCGTCTTCTTCCTCATGGGCACCGGCATGGCGCACATCATGACCCCGACCTCCGTCGTCATCATGCAGGCCCTGCCGCGGGAGAAGGCCGGCTCGGCCTCCGCCCTCAGCAACACCTTCCGCCAGGTCGGCGGCGCCCTCGGCATCGCCGTGCTCGGCTCGGTCCTGTCCACCGCCTACCGCAACGGCATCGAGGACAAGCTGGGCCTGCTGCCGGCCGGCCTCAGGGGAACGGCGGGCGAGTCCGTCGAGGCCACCCTCGGCGTCGCCGAGAAGCTCGGT
The DNA here is from genome assembly GCF_040610035.1 of Streptomyces sp. NPDC004542. Lineage (NCBI taxonomy): Bacteria > Bacillati > Actinomycetota > Actinomycetes > Kitasatosporales > Streptomycetaceae > Streptomyces > Streptomyces sp. NPDC004542. The sequence goes on along the minus strand of NZ_JBEXLP010000024.1, from coordinate 49,711 downwards.
CCCCAGGGCGAGGCCCTCGTCGGCCCGGCCAACGACGCCTTCCTGCACGCCATGCACGTCACCGCGCTGTGCGGCACCGGCGTCGCGCTCATCGGCGCGGTCGTGGTGGCCCTCTTCCTGCCGGGCAAGGCGCCGGCGCGTCAGGAGGACCAGGAAGAGGCGCACTTGGTGGCGGCGGGGGAGTAGCCGACGGGGAGAGACTCGGTCAGGCGAGCTCGGTCAGGGGGACTCGATCAGGCGAGCTCGGTCAGGCGGACTCGATCAGGGGAACAGGACCAACGGGGGAGGAGGCAGCTGCGCGACAATCGGAGCGCAGCAGGCGAAAGGACGGAACGACGTGAGCCTTGCCGACAGCCGGCCCCGGCCGTGCGGCCCCACCCGGGGCCGCCCCCGCAGTGAAGCGGTGGAGCAGGCCATCCTCGAGGGCGTGGTGAAGCTCCTCGAGGAGGGCGTGCCGCTGGCCGAACTCTCCATCGAGCGCATCGCCCGCACCGCCGGGGTCGGCAAGGCGACCATCTACCGCCGCTGGAGCGGCAAGGAAGAGCTGTTCGTCGACGCCATGCGCACCGCCGAACCCGAGGACCCCGAGCTCCCCGGCACCTCGATGCGGGACGACCTGGTCGTGCTGCTGGAGTCGCTGCGCCGACGCGGCCTGGTCAACCGGTCGTCGGCGATCCTGCACAACGCGCACGTCCAGATGAAGAGCAGCCCCAAGATCTGGGCCGCCTACCACGCCAGCGTGATAGTTCCCCGGCGCAACCTCGGCCTTGAGGTCCTGCGCCGGGGGCAACTGAACGGCGAACTCCGCGCGGACGTCGACCTCGAACTGGCCAACGACCTGTTCGTCGGCCCCATGCTCACCCGCACGGTCATGCGTCCCGACGCCGACCTCCCCGAAGGGCTCGCGGAAGAGATCGTCGACACGGTTCTCGAGGGCCTACGGCCCGTCAGCCCACCGACCGCCTGAGGCCGCAACCGGAATGTGCGCGTTTCGTCACAGTGCGGGCCGACCGCCCGCGAACCGGAACTCCCCGCGCCGACTTCTTCGTCCTCGTGCCCGTACGGCCGCCACGGGAGGGCGGGAACGAGACCGATCATCCCCTAGGGTCGGAAGAACACAGGGGACGACGGTGTGCACGGCAGGCAGTGAGGCAGACGGTATGGCACAGCAGGCGTACGTGACGGAGACGGACAACGACGGCTCGGGGCCCGAGCGTCGGGGATCCCGGCTTCGACGCCTGGTGAACCGGTTCCTGGACGGCTGGCGCGGCGATCCGCGCATCTGGCGCCGGGGCGTCGTCCTCGCCGTGCTCGCGCTGCTGCTCGCCCTGGTGATGCTGGTGCACTCGCGCATCCCCAACCGGATCGGCAACCTCGGCAGCCTGACCGAGACCTTCCTGCCCTGGCTGGGGCTGGCCGTCCCGGTGCTGCTGGTGCTGGGGCTGCTGCGGAAGTCGGCGACGGCGCTGATCGCCGTGCTGCTGCCGGGGATTGTGTGGCTGAACCTCTTCGGGGGGCTGCTCACCGACAAGTCGGGCGGCGGCGGCGATCTGGTGGTGGCCACGCACAACGTCAACGCCGACAACCCGGACCCGTCCGGCACCGCGCGGGACGTGGCCGCCTCCGACGCGGACGTGCTGGCGCTGGAGGAACTGAAGGCGTCCGCCGTGCCGGTGTACGAGACGGCGCTGGCGTCGACGTACAAGTACCACTCGGTGCAGGGCACCGTCGGGCTGTGGAGCAAGTACCCGCTGAGCGGCGCCCGGGCCGTCGACATCAAGCTGGGCTGGACGCGGGCCATGCGCGCCACGGTGGCGAGCCCCGAGGGGCCGGTCGCGGTGTACGTCGCCCATCTGCCGTCCGTGCGGGTGAAGATCAAGGCCGGATTCACCGCCCGGCAGCGCGACACGAGCGCCAACGCGCTGGGCGAGGCCATCGCCGACGAGACGGTCGAGCACGTCGTGCTGCTCGGCGACCTGAACGGCACGATGAACGACCGCGCCCTCAACGCCGTCACCTCCCAGATGCGTTCGACGCAGGGCGCGGCGGGCAGCGGCTTCGGCTTCAGCTGGCCGGCGTCGTTCCCGATGGCCCGGATCGACCAGATCATGGTCAAGGGCATCCAGCCGGAGAGCTCCTGGACCCTTCCGCGCACGGGCAGCGACCATCTTCCGGTGGCGGCACGTGTGAAGGTCACCACATCGGCAACCGGTTCTTAACCTGCTGGAATACCGCCCCTGAGCGTCTTTGTTCCGTACTTGAACATAGCGAGACGACTGAGAAGTCGAGCATCTGTACGGAACACCCTCTGAAAGGTCTCTCATGCCCCTGGCCCTGCTAGCCCTTGCCGTGGGCGCCTTCGGCATCGGTACGACCGAGTTCGTGATGATGGGCCTGCTGCCCGACGTCGCGGACGACCTGCACATCTCGATCCCCAGCGCCGGGCACCTGGTCTCGGCGTACGCGCTGGGCGTCGTCATCGGCGCCCCGCTGCTCGCCGCGGTCACCGCGCGGATGTCCCGGCGCACGGTGCTGATCGGCCTGATGGCCCTGTTCGTCGTGGGCAACGCGCTCTCCGCGTTCGCCCCCGGCAACGCGTCGCTGCTGGCCGCCCGGTTCCTCAGCGGCCTGCCGCACGGCGCCTTCTTCGGCGTGGGCGCGGTGGTCGCGACGACCATGGCGCCGCCGGAGCGCAAGGCCCGCTCCGTGTCCCTGATGTTCCTGGGCCTGACGGTGGCGAACGTCGCCGGTGTCCCCGTCGCCACCCTCATGGGCCAGCACCTGGGCTGGCGGGCGACGTTCCTGGGCGTCAGCGCGATCGGCCTGGCGGCGATAGCCTCCCTGGCCCTGTTCATCCCCCACGACCACACCCACGCCCCGAAGACCGGCCTGCGCGGCGAACTGGCCGCCCTGCGCTCCCTGCCGGTCTGGCTGGCCCTCGGCACCACGGTGGCCGGCTTCGGCGCCCTGTTCTCGGCGTACAGCTACATCACGCCGATGCTGACGGACTCCGCCGGGTTCGCCGCGTCCGACGTGACGCTGCTGCTCGCCCTGTTCGGCGTCGGCGCCACCGCCGGCAACCTGCTCGGCGGCCGGCTGGCCGACCACTCGCTGCGCGGCACCCTGTTCGGCGGCCTCACCTCGCTCGGGGCGGTACTGCTCCTCTTCCCGGTGCTGATGCGCGCCGAGTGGAGCGCGGCGGCCGCGGTGACCCTGCTCGGCGTGGCGGCGTTCGTCACGGGCTCCCCGCTGCAGCTGATGGTCATGGAGAAGGCGTCGGCCGGGCCCTCCCTGGCCTCCTCCGCCAACCAGGCGGCCTTCAACCTGGCCAACGCCGGCGGCGCCTGGATCGGCGGCCTGGCCCTCGCGGCCGGCTTCGGCGTCACCTCGCCGGCGCTGGCGGGCGCGGCGCTGGCGGCGCTCGGCCTGGGCGTGGCCGGCGTGGCGTACGCGGTGGACCGGCGGCAGGTCCCGTACGGCGGGCGGGAGCGCGTGGTCGCCGCGCACCGGCCGGAGCACGCGGAGAGCCTCACCCGCTGACCCGGCCCGCGGACACGGGGAAGGGGCGCCCGGAGGTCACCGGGCGCCCCTTCGCGTCGCCCCGGCCGCTGCCGGGCGACAGCCTTCGTCTCCGTGACCCGCGCCTGGATCCTGCCGATGCTGTTCGTGCTCTGCGGCTCGGTCGTCGCGACCGCGTCGGCTCTGGCGGGGAGCGCCGGCGCCGCCGTGCCGGCCCTTGCGGTGTTCGTGCTCCGCGCGGGCCCGAACTCGCCCCTCGTCTTCCCGAGGTCGACCGGAGCGGTGGAGGCCCGCCGCAGTGCGGCCGACGGCCGGCCGGTCGTCCACCGGCGGCCGGGATGCGCGTACTGTCTGCGCATGCGCATGCGCATGCGCCTGCGGTTGGGCCGTCGCGCCCGCCGGCTGCACTGGGTCGACATCTGGCGTGACCCGGCCGGAGCCGCGGCCGTGCGGGCGGTCAACGACGGCAACGAGACCGTGCCGACCGTCGTCGTGGCAGGGCAGCCGCACGTCAACCCTGATCCTCGACGGGTGCGCGAACTGGTCTCCCGCTCCGGGTGACAGACGGCTGCTCCGGTTCGGCCGCCTCGCAACTCCGCGAGGTACAGGCGCGGATCGCTGTGCGCCGATGCAGAGGCCCACGGCCCCTCACCCACGACCCTCCGGGATGTCGAACCGCGCCAGGTCCCGCAGCCACGCCCGCGCGTTGCCGTCCGACGGGGCGCGCCAGTCGCCGCGCGGGGAGAGGGAGCCGCCGGCCGAGACCTTCGGGCCGTTCGGCATGGCCGAGCGCTTGAACTGGGCGAACCCGAAGAAGCGGCGGCAGAAGACCTCCAGCCAGTGCCGGATCTCCGGCAGGTCGTACGCCACCCGCTTGGCCTGGGGGAAGTTCGGCGGCCAGGCGCCGGACTCCGGGTCGTGCCAGGCGTGCCAGGCCAGGAAGGCGATCTTCGACGGCCGGAAGCCGTAGCGCAGTACGTGGAAGAGGGTGAAGTCGTGCAGCGCGTACGGGCCGATCTTCGACTCCGTGGACTGCATCTCCTCGCCCGGGACCAGCTCCGGGCTGATCTCGGTGTCGAGGATCGCGGCGAGCGTCCGGCCGGTCTCCTCGTCGAACTGGCCGCTGCTGATGACCCAGCGGATCAGGTGCTGGATCAGCGTCTTCGGCACACCGCCGTTGACGTTGTAGTGGCTCATCTGGTCGCCCACGCCGTACGTGGACCAGCCGAGCGCCAGCTCCGACAGGTCACCGGTGCCCAGCACGATGCCGCCGCGCTGGTTGGCCAGCCGGAAGAGGTAGTCGGTGCGCAGGCCCGCCTGCACGTTCTCGAAGGTGACGTCGTACACCGGCTCGCCGGACGCGAACGGGTGGCCCATCTCCTCGAGCATCAGCCGCGCGGTGGGCGTGATGTCCAGCTCGGCCGCGGTGACGCCGAGCGAGTTCATCAGCTTGTGGGCGTTGTCCTTGGTGTGGTCGCTGGTGGCGAAGCCGGGCAGGGTGAAGGCCAGGATGTCGCTGCGCGGGCGGCCGGCGCGGTCCATCGCGCGGGCGGCGACGATCAGCGCGTGCGTGGAGTCGAGGCCGCCGGACACCCCGATGACCACCTTCGGGCCGCCGATGGCCGCGAGGCGCTGCTGCAGGCCCGCGACCTGGATGTTGTAGGCCTCGTAGCAGTCCAGGGCGAGCCGGTCGGCGTCGGCCGGCACGAAGGGGAAGCGCTCCAGGCGACGGCGCAGCCCCAGGTCGGTGAGCGGCGGGTCGAGTGCGAAGGCGACCGTCCGGAAGTCGTCGGTCCGCGCCGTGTGGGTACGGCGGTTGTCGTCGAACGTGCCCATCCGCTGCCGCTCCTGCCGCAGCAGGTCGAGGTCCACGTCGGCCACCGCGTGACTGTCGTCGAGCGGGAACCGCTCGGTCTCGGCCAGCAGCACGCCGTTCTCGTACACCATGGCCTGGCCGTCCCAGGACAGGTCGGTGGTCGATTCGCCGAGGCCGGCCGCGGCGTAGACGTAGGCGGCGAGGCAGCGGGAGGACGCCGAGCGGCACAGCAGCTTGCGGTCCTCGGCCCGCCCGACCGTGATCGGGCTGCCCGAGAGGTTGACGAGGACGGTCGCACCGGCGAGGGCCGCCTCCGCGCTGGGTGGCACCGGCACCCACATGTCCTCGCAGATCTCCGCGTGCAGCACGAGACCGGGCACGTCCCCGGCCGCGAACAGCAGGTCCACGCCGAACGGCACGGCCTCGCCGCCGACGCGGATCGAGCCGCCGCGCTCGTCGGCGCCGTCGCCGATCTGCCGGCGCTCGTAGAACTCCCGGTAGTTCGGCGGGTACGACTTGGGCACCACACCGAGGACCCGGCCGCGGTGCACGACCACCGCGCAGTTGTAGATCCGGTTGCGGTGGCGCAGCGGGGCACCGACGACCAGCACCGGCAGCAGCTCGGCCGACCCGGCGACCACCGTCCCGAGCGCCTCCTCGACCTGGTCGAGCAGCGCGTCCTGGAGCAGCAGGTCCTCGATGGAGTAGCCGCACAGCCCCAGCTCCGGGAAGACGGCGACGGCGACCCCCTCGTCGGCGCACCGGCGCGCCTGGCGCAGGACCGCTTCGGCGTTGGCGTGCGGGTCGGCGATGACGGTGTGGCCCGTGCACGCGGCGACGCGTGCGAAGCCGTGCTGATAGATGGACCAGAAGTTCGACGGAGGCACGGGGCCAGTGTAATCGTCAGAGCGACGCGATCGGGGTGCGGGGGGGTGGTGCGCCGCCACGGACACGGCGAAGGGGCGCGGGGTGTGTGCCACCCCGCGCCCCCTCAAGGTGCCGTCGGCCGGCGGTGCCTCAGTGGCGCTTGTACGACTCGACGTAGCCGTTCGCGGGCGTGCCCACGCCGGTGACGTCGTCGTAGCCCTTCACCGCGGACAGCGAGCTGTCCTTGCCGAGGCTGCGGACCGAGGTCAGCAGGCCGTCGGTGGCGTCGTAGCCGTTGGCGAAGTCCACGCGGGCCACCGCGAGGTCCTTGCCGGCCGGGTGGTCGGTGACGTCGTGGTACACCTTCGACCCGTACTTGGCGTAGATGGCCGGGTTGGCGAAGCCGAGCGCCGTGCCGCCGTGCGCCTCCTGGGCGAGGGCCTGGACGGCCGCGATCACCGGCGCGGCCAGCGAGGTGCCGCCGATGCGGTACTCGCTGTACTGCTGCGACCCGTCCGGGAAGGTCTGGGTCTGGCCGACCTTGAAACCGGTGTTCGGGTCGGCGATCGCCGCGATGTCCGGGACGACGCGGTTGCCGGTGGCGCTGTTGGCCTTGGCGAGCGCGTCCGGGACGGCCTTCTTCTGGTAGAAGGGCTCGGCCACGGTCTTGCTGGTGCCGCCGCCCGCGCCCGAGGTGAAGGCGCCGGGGAAGCCGGTCCAGCTCTTGCCGTCGGCCGACAGCGGGGCCTTCTCGGTGCCCCAGCCGGTCTCCCACAGGTACCTGTCGCCCTTGCCGACGGCCAGCGAGGTACCGCCGACCGCCGTCACCCAGGCCGAGTTGGCCGGGGTGTCGACCTGCTTCACACCGGTGTTGGCGACCTCGTCGCCGTTGTCGCCGGAGGAGAAGTAGAAGCCGATGCCCTCGACCGCGCCGAACTGGAAGACCTGGTCGTAGGCGGCGGCCAGGTCCGGCGTCTGGTTGGCCTCGATGTCGCCCCAGGAGTTGGAGACGATGTCGGCCAGGTGATGGTCGACGATCTTGCTCAGCGAGTCGAGCAGGTCGTCGTCGTAGCAGGAGGCGCCGCCCACGTAGGTGACGTCGGCGTTCGGCGCGACCGCGTGCACGGCCTCGACGTCGAGGGTCTCCTCGCCGTACCAGCCGGCCGCCCCGCACTCCTCGGTGTTGGTGTACTTCTTCGGCAGCACCTGGTGCAGCTGACCGGTCTTCCACGCCGCGTCGCCGTGCTTGCCGGCGTAGGTCTGCGCGTCGAAGGCGATGGTCGGCGAGGCGTAGGCGTCGGTGATGGCGATCCGGACGCCCTTGCCGGTGTACGTGCCGGCGCCGTAGGCGGCGCGCAGCTGCTTGCCGGTGTAGCCCTTGACGGCGTACGGGATCTTCGAGCCGTACGCGTCGGGCAGGGTGCTCGCGACGTTCGAGCCGTAGTACGAGGAGAACGGCCCGGAGTTCTTGAACACGGCGTCCGGCGGCGGCAGCTGGTCCTTGTGGTTCGCCTTGTGCGGCGCGTTGTCCAGGCCGGTGACGGTCAGGACGGCGCCGTTCAGGGCGTCCGGCACCGAGGCCGCCTTCGCGGGCGCCCGGTACGTCTTGGAGCCCTTGGCGTAGTTGTGCAGCTGGGTGCCGAACGCCTTCTCGGCGGCGGCCACGTCACCGGTGACGGTGACGTAGTGCCGCGTGCCCCCGGTGACCTTCAGCCCGGCCGACTTCAGCCAGGACCTGACGGCGGCCACCTGGGCCTTGGTGGCGCCGTAGCGGGCCTGGGCCTGCTTGGCGCTGAGGTACTTGCCGTACTGCGGCGAGCCCGGGTCGGACACCGCCTTGGCGTAGGCCGCGAGGCCGGACGCGTCGCGACCGGCGAAGTAGACCCGGGCGTGGACCTGGGCGCTGTCGGAGGCGGCGCCCTTGTCCGCCTTCGCGGTGGCCCAGGCGGGCTTGGTGCCCGCGAGCGTGTCGCGTCCCGGGTTGCCCGCGGCGTGCGCCGCGGGTATGCCGAGCGCCAGCGCACCGGCGACCATCGGCAGTGTCGCTGCCAGGCTCACGGCGCGCAGGTTGGCGCGGTTGGATCTCATGTAACCCCCTGCGATGCACCTCGCGATGTGAGGCGCATGTAGGCATGTGTGGTTGGTCATCGGCGGTCCGTGCCGGGCCCGCGGCGGTTCGGCCCGATGGATCACACGATGGGGGCCACTCTTTCGATGAACCGTTCATGCCAGGTAAACGTGACAGTCAAGAGAAAACCAAGGAACGGTCACGCAGGGGGATTTGGTGCTTTCGTCCCTCTTGGGCGATTGGGCGTGTCACGAACGCGCTCGCGCCCCGCGTTCCTTGAGCATGCCCGCCATCAGCTGGATCTCCGACTGCTGCGCGTCCACCATGCCCTGCGCGAGCCTCTTCTCCACGCCGACGGCGCACTTCGCCACGCAGCCCTCGGCCATGTGGACGCCGCCCTTGTGATGGTCCGTCATCAGCTGCAGGTAGAAGACCTCCGCCTGCCTGCCGCTGAGGCCCTGCAGCTTCTTCAGCTCGGTGTTGGTGGCCATGCCCGGCATCAGCGCGCCGTCCTTGCCGGCGGGCATGTCGCCCATGCCCATCCAGGTCATCGGCGGGTTCGCCGACACCTTGGGCAGCCCCCACAGGTCGAGCCAGCCCAGCAGCATGCCGCGCTGGTTGGCCTGGGTCTGCGCGATGTCGTAGGCGAGCCGCCGGACTTCCTCGTCCTTCGTGCGGTCGCGCACGAGGTACGACATCTCCACGGCCTGCTGGTGATGGACCGCCATGTCCCGCGCGAACCCGGCGTCCGCCGACTCCGCGCCCGGCGTGCTCGCGGCGGAACCGCCGTCCTCGGCCACCGCGTACGTGATCGCCCCGGCCGCGACCAGCACCGCCGCCGCGGCGCCCGCGGCCCAGCCGACGAGCCGCGTCACTTCATCGTCCCGCCGGTGCACGAGGCACCCGGCTCGGGAGTCTGCTTGCCCTGGACGTAGGTGGCGAAGAACTTGTTCACCGCCGGGTCGTCGGCGCTCTTCGCGGTCAGCTGGTGGCCCCAGGCCGACAGCATCAGCGGCGCCGCCTGGTTCTCGTACGGGCTCATCAGCGTGTACGGCGTCTGCTTCACCTTGGCGGCGAGCGCGTCCACGTCGGCCTTCTTCGCCTTGGCGGTGTACGTCACCCAGACCGCGCCGTGCTCCAGCGCGTGCACGGCGTTCTCGTCCTTCACCGGCGAGGTGTAGACGTCACCGTTGCAGTTCAGCCAGACCGGGTTGTGGTTGCCGCCCACGGGCGGGCGCATCGGGTACTTCACGGCCGTGGTGACGTGCGTCCGGGACAGCTTGCCGGACCAGGTCCGCACGCCGTCCTCGCCGGTGACGAAGTGGCCCGAGTCCCCGGAGCCCTTGGAGTCGCCCGCCGTGTCCTTGCCGCTGTCCGACTGCGAGCGCACCAGCACGACGCCACCGACGACGAGACCGGCGACCACCACCACGCTCGCGGCGACGGTGAGCACCCGGTTGCGCCGCTCGCGGGCCTGTTCGGCGCGCCGCATCTCTTCTATTCGCGCCGTGCGCGCGGCGTTGCTGGTGTTCTTCGCGGAACCCATGGCGGTGTCCTTCTGGGGAAAGGGCAGGGACGGGTGGGGCCCGCTGATCGTAGTCGGGGGAGCGCCGTCCGCCGTAGGGAGGGCGGCGGAAACGGCGGGAAACGATAAGTTGAACGCGGGATGCGCATTATCTACGCTGGCTGCCATGCGGCTGCTGCGCTCCACCGACCTCGCCCTGCGGATGCTCATGCGGCTCGCCGTCGCCGGCGGGGCCACCCCCACGACCCGGGAGGTCGCGGGGGACATGGACGTTCCCTACACCCACGCGGCGAAGGTCGTCGCCGAGTTGCAGCACATGGGCCTGGTCGACGCCCGGCGCGGCCGGGGCGGCGGGCTCGCGCTCACCGAGCGGGGGCGCACGGCGTCGGTGGGCGCGGTGGTGCGCGCCTTCGAGGGCGAGGGCGACGTGGTCGACTGCGAGGGCGGCGCCACGCCCTGCCCCCTGAGCTCCGCGTGCCGCCTGCGGGGCGCGCTGCGGCGGGCCCAGGAGGCGTTCTACGCCTCGCTGGACCCGCTCACGGTGGCGGACATGGTCACCGCGCCGACCGGACCGCTGCTGCTGGAGATCTCCCGGCCGTCCTGAGGGCTCAGCCCCGGGAGGCCAGCCACAGGTCCGGGCCGAAGACCTCGTAGTGGATGTCGGCGGGGGCCACGCCCTTGCCGATCAGCTGGGTGCGCACCGCGCGCATGAAGGGGAGCGGGCCGCACAGGTACGCGCGCGTACCCTCCGGCACGGCGATGCCGCCCAGGTCCACCAGCCCGGACCGCCCTTCCTCCGGGGCCTGCTCCTCGTACCAGAAGTGCGCCGCCGCGTCCGGGAGCTTCGCCGCGTACGCCTCGTGGTCGGCGCGCAGGGCGTGGTCGGCGGGGGAGCGGTCGCCGTGCACGACGGTGACCGGGGCGCTGTGGCCGGTCTCCGCCAACTGCGCCAGCATCGCGACCATCGGGGTCACGCCGATGCCGGCGGAGGCGAGCAGCAGGGGCGTGTCCGTGACGTCGTCCAGGACGAGGTCGCCGTACGGCTCGGACAGCTGCAGGACCTCGCCCACCTGCACGCGCGCGTGCAGGTGGTGGGAGACCTCGCCGCCGGGGGCCGCGTCGCCGCGCACCGCCTTCACGCTGATCTGCCGCACCGTCGTCCCCGGCGCGCCGGAGAGGCTGTACTGCCGTATCTGCCGGGCCCCGTCGGGCAGCTTCACGCCGACGGAGACGTACTGTCCCGCGCGGAAGTCCCGTACCGGTCCGCCGTCCACCGGGCGCAGCCGGAAGGTCATGACGTCGGCGGTCTCGGGGACGCGCTCGACGACCTCCCACTCCCGCCACCCGCGGCTGCCGCTCTCCTCGTACAGCCGCTTCTCGATGGCGATGAGGGCGTTCGCCATCAGCCAGTACACCTCGTCCCAGGCGGCGGCGACCTCCGGCGTGACGGCTTCGCCGAGGACCTCGGCGATGGCGGCGAAGAGGTGCTCGTGGACGACCGCGTACTGCTCGGGCGCGACGCCGAGGGAGGCGTGCTTGTGGGCGATGCGGCCCAGCATCGCGTCCGGGCGCTGGTCCGGGTGGTCCACGAGGTACGTGGCGAAGGCGGCGATGGAACCGGCGAGGGCCTGGCGCTGGGTGCCGGCCGCCTGGTTGCCGCGGTTGAACAGGTCCCGCAGCAGTTCGGGGTGGGCGGCGAAGAGCCCGGCGTAGAAGCGCTCGGTGATCTCGCCGATGGCGGCGCCGACGACGGGGAGCGTGGCGCGGACGGTGGCTGCGGACTGCTCGGAGAGCATGACGGACTCCTCGTGGCTCGACGGGCCCGAGGCGGGCCCGGCACTGATCCACACGCTATTTAAAGTTGCATTTGAGATGCAAATTATGAGGACGTGGCGTCGCTCACGCGGGAAACGGGTCGGCCATTACGGATGTCGGTGCGAGCAGGCAAGATGGGCTCAGAGCAGTACACCTGCCGTACGCGAGGCGTTCCGGCCGCGGACGGCCGGACGATCAAGGTCGGCAACACGCGCGAAACCGTGTTGTGGTGGGATGCTCAGGTGCCCGACCGCCTCCCGTGGGACCGGGGACAGGCGGCCTGACCAGCAAGGATGGGGAAGCGGAAGATGGACAAGCAGCAGGAGTTCGTGCTCCGGACGTTGGAGGAGCGCGACATCCGGTTCGTACGGCTGTGGTTCACGGACGTGCTGGGCTTCCTCAAGTCCGTGGCCGTGGCCCCCGCCGAGCTGGAGCAGGCCTTCGACGAGGGCATCGGCTTCGACGGCTCCGCCATCGAGGGCTTCGCCCGGGTCTACGAGTCCGACATGATCGCCAAGCCGGACCCCTCCACCTTCCAGGTCCTGCCCTGGCGGGCCGAGGCCCCCGGCACCGCCCGCATGTTCTGCGACATCCTCATGCCGGACGGCTCCCCGTCCTTCGCGGACCCGCGCTACGTGCTCAAGCGCGCCCTCGCCCGCACCTCCGACCTGGGCTTCACCTTCTACACCCACCCGGAGATCGAGTTCTTCCTGCTGAAGGACCGCCCCCTGGACGGCTCCCGCCCGACGCCCGCCGACAACTCGGGCTACTTCGACCACACCCCGCAGAACATCGGCATGGACTTCCGCCGCCAGGCGATCACCATGCTGGAGTCGATGGGCATCTCGGTGGAGTTCTCCCACCACGAGGGCGCCCCGGGCCAGCAGGAGATCGACCTCCGCTACGCCGACGCGCTCTCCACGGCGGACAACATCATGACGTTCCGCCTGGTCATGAAGCAGGTGGCGCTGGAGCAGGGCGTCCAGGCGACCTTCATGCCGAAGCCGTTCTCCGAGCACCCGGGCTCGGGCATGCACACGCACCTGTCGCTGTTCGAGGGCGACCGGAACGCGTTCTACGAGTCGGGTGCGGAGTACCAGCTCTCCAAGGTCGGCCGCTCCTTCATCGCGGGCCTGCTGCGCCACGCCGCCGAGATCTCCGCGGTCACCAACCAGTGGGTCAACTCCTACAAGCGCATCTGGGGCGGCTCCGAGCGCACCGCGGGCGCCGGCGGCGAGGCCCCCTCCTACATCTGCTGGGGCCACAACAACCGCTCGGCCCTGGTCCGCGTCCCGATGTACAAGCCCGGCAAGACCGGCTCCGCGCGCGTGGAGGTCCGCTCCCTGGACTCCGGCGCCAACCCCTACCTCGCCTACGCCCTCCTCCTGGCGGCCGGCCTCAAGGGCATCGAGGAGGGCTACGAGCTCCCGCCCGGCGCCGAGGACGACGTCTGGGCCCTCTCCAACGCCGAGCGCCGCGCGATGGGCATCGAGCCCCTCCCGCAGAACCTCGGCGAGGCCCTCGCCCTCATGGAGACCAGCGACCTGGTCGCCGAGACCCTCGGCGAACACGTCTTCGACTTCTTCCTCCGGAACAAGAAGCAGGAGTGGGAGGAGTACCGCTCGGAGGTCACGGCGTTCGAGCTGCGCAAGAACCTGCCGGTGCTGTAAGCGCAGGTCAGGGCGGGTTCACTGCCGTCTTCGCATCGGGGGCCGTCGGTCGATGCACCGACGGTCCCATGGCTTCGTACCCCTTCTGGGCCGTCCCCGGGCCGTCAAGACAGCCGCACTGCCAGAGCTCATCGGGAACCGGACGCTGCGACACGTCAGCACTCACGGTCGGCATCATGCCGCTCGCACATCAAGTCAGGTCGCACAGCCCTTCTGCGCCTTGAGCGGCGCGGCCGATCTGGCGGCCTGCTCGATCTTCGCGCAGTAGGCGTCGCCGTGCCCAGCCCGAGTGGCGTGAGCGCACCACCTGTTCTGGCGAAGGTGACGCGAGGGCGCACGCTTGACGTGCTCCCTGGCCCACAGTCCAGGGATTTAGGCCTGGGTCGTCCGACCCTTCCGGGGGCTTCCTGCTTCACCGCGCTGTGCGGGCACGGGTCACCGACCCGGTGGGGTGGCCCAGGTCGGCACCGTCGAGCACGGCCCGTGAGGTTTCGAGGTAGGAGATACGCGGCGGCCGGGTCGACCTCCCACCCCGGCTCGTCCGCCTCGCTCCTGGGCCGTACCGCCTCGCCCTCCACCGACATCCACGCCCCTCCGTCGTACGCGTCGTATCGCGACGCAGCTCACGCCAGGCATCGGGGAGGGGCGCGGTGGGGCGAACGCGCCTCTTGGCGCGCCATCGGGTGACACCGAGTCCTCGGCTGCCTCACCCCACGTAGGCCGGGGACACCGCCGCCGAGCTGATGCGGTGCGGCTCGCCCGTGCCGTCCGCGGACGTCTCGTACAGGTCCGCCCCGTAGTCGCCCGGCAGGGCGTACACCAGCGTGTGGGTGTCCTTCCAGACCGCCTGGTCGTCCACACTGCGGGTCTCCGCGAGCGGGGTCTCGCGCATGGTGCGGAGGTCGAGGACGTACAGGCGCCAGGGGGCGTCCTTCGGGAGGCCGGGGACGCGTTTCTTGTAAGCGACGCGGGTGCCGTCGGGGGAGAGGGAGGGGCATTCGACGTCGGTGTGGACGGTGGTGACCGTGCGGGCCTTCAGGTCGCCCCGGACCAGGTACGTCGTCCCCTTCGTCGCCAGCGTCGCGTAGAACGTGCGGTCGTCCGCCGTGAACGTCACGCCCCAGAAGTTGACGTCCGCCGCCCGGTAGGCGTGGCCGTCCTTGCGGATGCGGAAGGACTCCAGGGTCGGGATCAGCTTCCCCGTGCGGGTGTCCACGACCGCCGTGCGGGTCGAGAAGTGCGTGCCGGCGTACGAGTCACCGCCGACGAACGCCGTCCAGGCGGCGAAGTGGCCGGACGGCGACACCCTGGCACGGGAGGGGATGCCGGGCACGTCGTAATGGGCCGTCGCCTTCAGACGGGCGTCCAGGATCACCGCCCGGTACCTGTCCGAGACCGGGCCGTGCACCGCCTGGAGGCACACACCGGTGCCGGCGGCGGCGTGGAAGCGCAGGCACGTGACGCCCGAGGCGGTGCGGGGGCCGGACGGGTCGGAGGCGGGGACCGTGGTCAACTCGTCGCGGTGCGGGCCCCAGGCCATGTTGCGGAACACCATGCGGCCGGCCCGCGTGAGGGTCACCGACCCGGACGTGACCGTCGGGCCGCCCGCCTGCGGGCGGTCGCGGCGGTCCGCGCGCGCCGACGCGTGGAGGACGGCGGCCGTGGCGACCCCCGCGAGTACGGCGAGGGCCGCGAGCAGGACGAGGATGCGGTTGCGTACCGTCATGCCGTGGACGTGCCTTTCCGGCGGAGGGGGATCCTCAGGAGGCCCAGATTCCGGTGATGTCCTTGGCGGCGGCCGCGTTGCCCGCGTGCGTGGTCAGGCCCTGGGTGTCCTCCAGGGTGCGCAGCAGGTCGTAGTGGTTGTAGGTGGTGGCGGAGGACGACCCGGCCGTCACCGGCTGGCCGTACAGGACGGTCGGGATGCGGTTGCCGCTGAGCCGGTTGTCCTCGTCGAAGGTGACGACCAGGAGGCTGTTGTGGGTCTTGGCCCAGGTGGCGTAGGCGCCCAGGTTGTTCTTCAGCCAGGTGTCGCCGGTGGACACCGAGCAGTCGTGCATGTCGCTGCACAGGTCGGGGACGACGAAGGAGATCTGGGGGAGGGTGGAGTAGTCGGTGGGGAACTGGGCGAACGTCTTGGCCGACGAGGTGGGGACGTTGCTGAAGCCGAACCACGGGTTGTGCTTCTGGGCGTAGTCGCCGCTGCTGCACGTGGTCGAGCCCTGGCTGGGCAGGGTCTCGTTGTAGCTGGCCCAGGTGCGGCCCGCGGCGAGGGCCTCGGAGGCCAGGTTGGCGGCGGAGGAGAAGCCCGGGGTGACGCAGCTGTCGTCGGTGACGCCCTGGGTGGAGCCGGAGAACAGGGCGTAGTAGTTGGGCTGGCTCGGGTGGGTCTCGGCGTAGGACTGGGTGAGGTTGGCGCCGCCGGTCTTGAGCGAGTTGATGTACGGGGCGCTGGAGGAGCCGATGACCTGGCCGTAGGCGTGGTTCTCGAAGACCACGACGACCACGTGGTCGGGGGAGGGTACGGTGCCCGCGGCGTGCGCGGACTCGCCGCCGAGCCCGGCCCACAGGCCGACCGAGGCCGCGACGAGGGCCGTCGCGGATGCCACGGCGGTACGGGCGCGGCGGTACACGGAACTGCCGGACACATCAACCTCCGGTGGGGGAAGAGCGGGGCTGGTGGTGCGGGCATATCATGCGCACGTCAACACTATCCCGTGTCAAGGTGTCCGGCACGGCGGGTGAAGATCGGGTGAACTGCTCGGTGGCGGGCTGCGGTGGCGGCCTGCGATGACACGCCCCCCCGCACTCTTGCGGGGCTCCGTGCCCGCACCCCTGCGGGGTTCCGCGCCTTCGACCCCGCCCGGGGGCTGCGCCCCCTGCACCCGTGCGGGCTGCGCGCCTGCGCCCGTGGGGTGCCAACCGGTTGGGCTCGGGGCCGGGGCGGCGCGGGTTTCGGGGCCGTGCGGTTAGGCTCTGGCCAGGACGAAGCGTGATCGAGGGAGGCCGGGGATGACGGGGCCGGGACGCAGGAGCAGTACCTTCACTCGACTGCTGCGGCACGGTTTCACCGATCCGTCGGCCGCCGAGCGGCTGCTGGACAGCGCCGAGGTCGCGCCCGTGCGGAACGACCCGGTGCTGCTGGAGGCGCTGGGCGCGACCGCCGACCCCGACCTCGCGCTGCTGGGGCTCGTCCGGCTGCTCGAGGCACAGCCGGGGGCGACCGCGCGCCGGGAACTGCTGGACACGGTGATAGCGGCCAAACCGCTGCGCGACCGGCTGCTGGGCGTGCTCGGCGCGTCCGCCGCGCTGGCCGACCACCTGGCCCGCCACCCCCGGGACTGGGAGGTGCTGGTCACCTACGAGCCGCGGGACCTGCACCCGGGGGTGGAGGAGTTCGAACGCGGACTGGCCGGGGCCACCGACCCCGTCTCCCTGCGCGTCGCCTACCGCCGCTGCCTGCTGTCCATCGCCGCCCGCGACGTGAACGGCACCACGGCCGTCGCCGAGACCGCCGCCGAGCTCGCCGACCTCGCCACCGCCACCCTGCGTGCCGCCCTCGCCCTGGCGAAGGCCGCCGCGCCCGACGACGCCGCCGCGTGCCGGCTCGCGGTGATCGCGATGGGCAAGTGCGGCGGCCACGAACTGAACTACGTCTCCGACGTCGACGTGATCTTCGTCGGGGACGCCGCCGACGGCGCCGACGAGGCCAAGGCCCTGAAGTCCGCCACCCGGCTCGCCTCGCACATGATGCGGATCTGCTCCGAGACGACCGTCGAGGGGTCGATCTGGCCCGTGGACGCCAATCTCCGCCCCGAGGGCAGGAACGGTCCGCTGGTCCGGACGCCGAGCAGCCATCTCGCCTACTACCAGCGCTGGGCCAAGACCTGGGAGTTCCAGGCCCTGCTCAAGGCCCGCCCGGTCGCCGGGGACCTGGAGCTGGGGGAGGAGTACGTCGCCGCCGTCGGGCCGCTGGTCTGGAAGGCCGCCGAGCGCGAGAACTTCGTCGCCGACGTGCAGAAGATGCGCCGCCGGGTGGTGGAGAACATCCCCGCCGCCGAGGTCGAACGCGAGCTGAAGCTCGGCCCGGGCGGCCTGCGGGACGTCGAGTTCGCCGTGCAGCTGCTGCAGCTGGTGCACGGCCGCACCGACCCGTCGCTGCGCAGCGGCACCACCCTCGACGCCCTCCAGGCACTCGCCGCCGGCGGCTACGTCGGCCGGGCGGACGCCGTGCAGCTCGACGAGGCCTACCGTTTCCTGCGCGACATGGAGCACCGCATCCAGCTCTACCGGCTGCGCCGCTCGCATCTCGTCCCCGAGGGCGAGGCCGACCTGCGCCGCCTGGGCCGCTCGCTCGGGCTGCGCGCCGATCCGGTGGCCGAGCTGACCCGTGAGTGGAAGCGGCACACCGCCGTGGTGCGCCGCCTGCACGAGAAGATCTTCTACCGGCCCCTGCTCGACGCCGTCGCCCAGCTCGCCCCCGGCGAGGCCCGGCTCCGCCCGGAGGCGGCCCGCGAACGCCTGGTCGCCCTCGGGTACGCCGACCCGGCCGCCGCCCTGCGCCACCTGGAGGCCCTCGCCTCCGGCGTCAGCCGCAAGGCCGCGATCCAGCGCACCCTGCTGCCCGTGCTGCTCGGCTGGTTCGCCGACTCCGCGGACCCCGACGCGGGCCTGCTCAACTTCCGCAAGGTCTCCGACGCGCTCGGCAAGACCCCCTGGTATCTGCGGCTGCTGCGGGACGAGGGCGCGGCCGCGGAGAACCTGGCCCGCGTGCTGTCGGCCGGCCGCCTCGCCCCCGACCTGCTGATGCGCGCCCCCGAGGCCGTCGCCCTGCTCGGCGAGGGCGACGGCGGCGGTGGCGGCCTGGAGCCGCGCGGCCGCGCCCACCTGGAGCAGGAGATCCTCGCCGCCGTCCGCCGCGCCGAGAACGCCGCCCAGGGCGTCACCGCGGCCCGTGGCGTCCGCCGCCGCGAGCTGTTCCGTACGGCCGCCGCGGACATCGTCGACTCCTACGGGACCGAGGCGAACCCGGCCGAGCCCGACCAGGGCGCCCTGGTGGACCGGGTCGGCGGCGCCGTCTCCGACCTCACGGCGGCCACCCTCGCCGGCACCCTGCGCGCGGTGGTCCGTGAGGGCTGGGGCGACACCCTGCCCACCCGCTTCGCGATCATCGGCATGGGGCGCTTCGGCGGCCACGAACTGGGCTACGGCTCCGACGCCGACGTGCTCTTCGTCCACGAACCGCAGGAGGGCGTGGAGGAACGGGAGGCCGCCGAGGCCGCGAACAAGGTCGTCGCCGAGATGCGCCGCCTGCTCCAGCTGCCCAGCGCCGACCCGCCCCTGCTCATCGACGCCGACCTGCGCCCGGAGGGCAAGTCCGGCCCGCTGGTGCGCACCCTGAAGTCGTACGAGGCCTACTACCGCCGCTGGTCCCTGACCTGGGAGTCGCACGCCCTGCTGCGGGCCGAGCCGGTCGCCGGGGACGAGGACCTGGCCCGCCGCTTCATCGAGCTGATCGACCCGCTGCGCTACCCGCAGGGCGGGCTCGGCGACGAGGCGGTGCGCGAGATCCGCCGGCTGAAGGCCCGGATGGAGTCCGAACGCCTGCCGCGCGGCGCCGACCCCAAGCTGCACACCAAGCTCGGTCCCGGCGGCCTGTCCGACGTCGAGTGGACCGTGCAGCTGTTCCAGCTGCGGCACGGCCGGCGCGAGCCCGGCCTGCGCACCACCCGCACCCGCGCGGCCCTCGCCGCCGCCCGGGAGGCCGGCCTCGTCACCGCCGAGGACGCCGCGACCCTCGACGAGGCCTGGGTGCTGGCGACCCGGGTCCGCAACGCCGTCATGCTGGTCCGTGGCCGGGCCGGCGACACCTTCCCCTCCGACGCCCGCGAACTCGCCGCCGTCGGTCGCTACCTCGGCTACGGCCCGGGGCACGCCGGTGACATGCTCGACGCGTACCGCCGTACGACCCGCAGGGCACGCTCAGTGGTGGAGGAGCTCTTCTACCAGGACTGACCAAGCCCTACCAGCCGCGCGGCGCCTACGCCTCGTCCGGCAGCGGCGCCGCCGGCCGCACCGGCACCAGGCGGGGCAGCGTGTACGGCAGGGCCCCGTACCAGAGCCGGGCCACCGCGAAGCCGAAGGCCAGGCACAGGAGGCCGCCGACCGCGTCGAGCCAGAAGTGGTTGGCGGTGGACACGATCACCACGAGCGTCGCCACCGGGTACAGCAGGGCCAGCACCCGCACCCAGGGCACGCCCGCCAGCGCGAAGATCGTCAGCCCGCACCACAGGGACCAGCCGATGTGCATCGACGGCATCGCCGCGTACTGGTTCGACATGTGCTTCAGGTCGCCGGAGGCCATCGACCCCCAGGTCTGGTGGACCATCACCGTGTCCACGAAGTGGCCGCCGCGCATCAGCCGGGGCGGGGCGAGCGGGAACAGGTAGTAACCGAGCAGGGCCACGCCGGTCGTCGCGAACAGCACGGTCCGGGCCGCCGCGTACCGGCCCGGATGGCTGCGGAACAGCCACACCAGCACGCCCAGCGTCATCACGAAGTGCAAGGTCGCGTAGTAGTAGTTCATGCCCACGATCAACCAGGTCACCGAGTTCACGGCATGGTTGACCGACTCCTCGACGGCGATCCCCAGGCGGTGCTCGGCCCGCCAGACCCAGTCGGCGTTGCCCAGTGCCTTGCCGCGCTGCTCGGGAACCGCGTTGCGGATGAGCGAGTACGTCCAGTAACTGACCGCGATCAGCAGGATCTCGAACCACAGCCGGGGGCGGCGCGGAGCACGCGGCCGGCGCCGCCGGGCACCGGTGCCCCCTTCGTCCGTGGCGGGGTGCGTGGCAGGGTGCGGAACGGCCGTCTGTTCGCGACCTTCCGGCTCTGTCACGGTCGAGTCACCCATAGCCACAGAGTCTGCCAGAAAAGCGTTCAAACCCCGATCATCCCCTGGTCGGGTTCCGGTCGCACGTTCTACACCCTAGGGACGATTCCGGTCCCCGGGCGCCGAAGCGGTCGAACCGCGCACCACCAGTTCCGGCATGAACACGAACTCGCTGTGCGGTGCGGGCGTCCCGCCGATCTCCTCCAGCAGCGTCCGCACCGCCGCCTGGCCCATCGCCGGGACCGGCTTGCGGACGGTGGTCAGCGGCGGGTCGGTGAACGCGATCAGCGGGGAGTCGTCGAAGCCCACCACCGACACGTCCCGGGGGACCTCCAGGCCGAGCTGTCGGGCGGCCCGTATCGCGCCCAGGGCCATCATGTCGCTCGCGCAGACCACGGCCGTGCAGTTCCGCTCGATCAGCGCGGTGGCGGCCGCCTGGCCGCCCTCCAGGGTGTACAGCGAGTGCTGCACCAGCTCCGACTCGACGACCTGCGGGCTCAGGCCCAGCTGGTCCTGCATGGCGCGCACGAAGCCCTCGATCTTGCGCTGCACCGGGACGAACCGCTTCGGGCCGAGCGCCAGCCCGATCCGGGTGTGCCCCAGCGAGACCAGGTGGGTCACCGCCAGTGTCGTCGCCGCCCGGTCGTCGGGGGAGATGAACGGCGCCTGCACCTTCGGCGAGAAACCGTCGACCAGCACGTACGGCACGCCCTGCGCCCGCAGCCGCTCGTAGCGCCCCATGTCGGCGGTGGTGTCCGCGTGCAGCCCGGAGACGTAGATGATCCCGGCGACCCCCCGGTCGACCAGCATCTCGGTCAGCTCGTCCTCCGTCGACCCGCCCGGGGTCTGGGTGGCCAGCACGGGTGTGTAGCCCTGCCGGGTCAGCGCCTGGCCGATGACCTGCGCCAGGGCCGGGAATATCGGGTTCTCCAGCTCCGGGGTGATCAGACCCACCAGGCCCTCGCTGCGCTGCCGCAGCCGCACCGGACGCTCGTAGCCGAGCACGTCCAGCGCGGCCAGCACGGACTGGCGGGTGGTGGCGGCGACGCCGGGCTTGCCGTTGAGGACGCGGCTGACGGTCGCCTCGCTCACCCCCGCCTGCGCAGCGATGTCCGCAAGCCGTGTGGTCACAGGGGTGGACTGTACCGGCCGGGGATCAGCTTGCCCACCGATCGGACGCCGTGCGCGGGCGGTCGTACGCCCCGCTGCCGGTTGTTGCGTCATCGCGCTCCCTCGTCCTTCTGGTCGGCATGTCGCGGAAAGAGCTTGCAGAGTCTTGCACAAGTGTCCCTCGGCCCGCTGATCGGCTCCACTGCTGGGTTGCGGACGGATCGAGGACAGGTCACGACACGATAACCCACGGGTTCCCTTGCACTTTTTTTCTGCAAGGTCTTTCGCAACGCTTACATCGCTGTTACGTTCCCTGTCGCCCGGCCGCCGCAAAGGCGCAGTCGGCAAGACGGCGGGGACGGCGGACGGGACCGCCCCCCGCAGCACTCGGGCTTTCACCCTCAAGGAGAACTCATGCGGCGTGGCATAGCGGCCTCCGCACTGGTGGCGTCCCTCGCCCTCACGGCGACGGCGTGCGGCGGGAGCGACAGCGACAGCAAGTCGGACGGTCCGGTGACCATCACCTGGTGGGACACCTCCAACGCCACCAATGAGGCGCCGACGTACCAGGCCCTGATCAAGCAGTTCGAGGCCGCCAACAAGGACATCAAGGTCAAGTACGTCAACGTCCAGTTCGACCAGGCGCAGAACAAGTTCGACACCGCCGCCGGCTCCAAGGGCGCCCCGGACGTCCTGCGCTCCGAGGTCGGCTGGACCCCCGCCTTCGCCAAGAAGGGCTACTTCCTGCCGCTGGACGGCACCGAGGCCCTCGCGGACAAGGACAAGTTCAAGTCCAACCTGATCACCCAGGCGCAGTTCCAGGGCAAGACCTACGGCGTGCCGCTGGTCACCGACACCCTGGCGCTCGTCTACAACAAGGCCCTGTTCAAGAAGGCCGGCATCACCGAGGCCCCCAAGACCTGGGACGAGCTGAAGGCGGACGCCGCCAAGATCGACGCCAAGGAGAACGTCTACGGCTACTGGGGCTCCACCCAGGCCTACTACGCGCAGACGTTCCTCTACGGCGAGGGCACCGACACCGTCGACGCCTCCGCCAAGAAGATCACGGTCGACTCCCCGGCCGCGAAGAAGGCCTACGGCACCTGGCTGAGCCTGTTCAAGGGCCAGGGCCTGCACAAGGCCGACACCACCGCCGACGCCTACGCCCACATCCAGGACGCGTTCGTCAGCGGCAAGGTCGCCGCGATCATCCAGGGCCCCTGGGAGATCACGAACTTCTACAAGGGCTCGGCCTTCAAGGACAAGTCCAACCTCGGCATCGCCACCGTCCCGGCCGGCGCCGCCGGCAAGGCCGGCGCCCCGACCGGCGGCCACAACCTCTCGGTCTACGCCGGCTCGGACAAGGCCCACCAGGACGCGGCGCTGAAGTTCGTGGGCTTCATGACCTCGGCGAAGTCCCAGGAGACCATCGCCCTGAAGAACTCCACGCTGCCCACCCGTGACGACGCCTACACCGCCCAGGTCAAGGCCGACCCCGGCATCGCCGGCTACCAGGGCGTCCTCGCCGCCGCCCAGCCGCGTCCGGCGCTGCCCGAGTACAGCTCCCTGTGGGGTCCGCTGGACATCGAGCTGCCCAAGGTCGCCGGCGGCAAGGAGTCGCTGGACAAGGGCCTGAGCAACGCCGAGGTCGCCATCGCCAAGCTGGTGCCCGACTTCAGCAAGTGACGCCCGCGTGGCCGCCGGATCCTCCTCACGGGGGGAGGATCCGGCGGCCACCGGCCTGTGCCCAGGCCCGCCCCTCCCGATCTCCCGAAGGTGTCGAACATGACAGTCGCCATCGACCGCGCCACCGGCAACCGCCGCGGTGACCGCGCGCCGCGGCCCGGCCTGGGCCAGCGCATCAGACACGGAATCCAGAAGCACTGGTACGCCTATGCGATGATCACGCCGGTCGTCCTCGTGCTGGGCGTCATCGTGGGCTACCCGCTGCTGCGCGGCTTCTATCTGACCCTGACCGACGCCAACAGCCTCAACTCGGCGCGCACCATCGGCGTCAACCACATCGACGCCACCTACAAGTTCATCGGGATCGGCAACTACAAGGACATCCTGTTCGGCCCGCTGGCGTACGACCGGTTCTGGTCGCACTTCCTGTGGACCGTCTTCTGGACGGCCGCCTGCGTGGCCCTGCACTACACCATCGGCCTCGGCCTCGCGCTCATGCTCAACGAGAAACTGCGCGGCCGCACCTTCTACCGGGTGCTGCTCGTCCTGCCCTGGGCCGTGCCGACCTTCGTCACCGTCTTCTCCTGGCGGATCATGCTCTCCGACTCCGGAGCGCTCAACCAGTTCCTCCACACGCTCCACCTGCCCGAGCCGCAGTGGCTGGAGGACACCTTCTGGCAGCGGTTCGCCGCGATCATGGTGAACACCTGGTGCGGTGTGCCGTTCATGATGCTCTCGCTGCTCGGCGGCCTGCAGTCCATCGACTCCTCGCTCTACGAGGCCGCCGAGATGGACGGCGCGAGCGCCTGGCAGCGCTTCCGGCACGTCACCCTGCCCGGGCTGCGCTCGGTCAGCTCCACCGTGGTGCTGCTCGGCATCATCTGGACGTTCAACCAGTTCGCCATCATCTTCCTGCTGTTCGGCCCCACCGGCGCGCCCGACGCCCAGATCCTCGTCACCTGGGCCTACTACCTGGGCTTCGGACAGCAGCCGCGCGACTTCGCCCAGTCCGCCGCGTACGGCGTGCTGCTGCTGTCGGTCCTCACCGTCTTCACCTCCTTCTACTTCCGCTGGCTGAAGCGCAATGACCAGCTCGCCGTCTGACGCCGCAGGAGCCGCCGCCATGAGCACCACGACCCTGGAAAAGACCGAGACCGCGCCCGCCCCGGCCGCCCGGCCCACGCGCCGCCCCCGCGGGCGCGGCGAACGCGGCCCGCTCGGCGTCGCCCTCCTGCACCTCGGCCTCACCCTCGCGAGCCTCGTCGCGCTCGCGCCGGTGGCCTGGCTGGTCTACCTGTCCCTCGGCCCGGACAAGGACGACTACCTGCACCCGGGCGAGATCGCGGGCAAGCTGACCTTCTCCAACTACAGCTTCGTGCTGGAGCACACCGCCTTCTTCGAGTGGTTCAAGTCGACGATGATCGTGGCGTTCGGCACCACCCTGATCGGCGTCTTCGTCGCCGCCACCACCGGCTACGCCGTCTCGCGCATGCGCTTTCCCGGCTACAAGCCGCTGATGTGGGTGCTGCTGCTCACCCAGGCCTTCCCGATCGCCATCCTGATCGTGCCGATGTACGAGATCTTCAGCGAGCTCGGTCTCATCGACACCTACTGGGCCCTGATCGTCATCAACTGCACCACCGCCGTGCCGTACAGCGCCTGGCTGCTCAAGGGATACTTCGACACCATCCCGTTCGAGATCGACGAGGCGGGACGGGTGGACGGCCTCACCCCGTTCGGCACCTTCGCGCGGCTGATCCTGCCGCTGGCCCGCCCGGGGTTGGCCGTGGCGGCCTTCTACAACTTCATCACCGCCGTCGGCGAGGTGGCGTTCGCGACCACCTTCATGCTCGACGACTCGAAGTACACCTTCGCCGTCGGCCTGCAGAGCTTCGTCAGCGAGCACGACGCACAATGGAACTACATGGCCGCCACCGCGGTGTTGATCGCGATACCGGTGTCCGTGTTCTTCTACCTTGTCCAGAAGAACCTGGTGACCGGCCTCACCGCCGGCGGCACCAAGGGCTGAACCCCGCCCTTCCCACCAGGGCTCCCGCGCGCCTGTCCGCGCGGGTGGCGGCCGCGGTGTCCACCCGACCCCGCCGGCACCGCGGCCGCCTCGTCAGCGCACCCGAGAACCCATGACCCTCCCTCACGCCCGGCCCGCCCGGGCGGGGGACCCCCACCGCATCAAGGACGCCATGAGCCAGCACTCCGCCGACCCGGCACCGAGCCCCGTTCCCGAGTCAGCTGTCGCCACCGTCGCCCAGCCCCGCGACTGGTGGCGGGACGCGGTGATCTACCAGGTCTATCCGCGCAGCTTCGCCGACAGCGACGGCGACGGCATGGGCGACCTGGAGGGCGTGCGCTCCAGACTGCCCCATCTGCGTGACCTCGGCGTGGACGCCGTCTGGCTCAGCCCGTTCTACGCCTCGCCGCAGGCCGACGCCGGCTACGACGTGGCCGACTACCGCGCCGTCGACCCGATGTTCGGCAACCTGCTGGACGCCGACGCCCTGATCCGCGACGCCCACCGGCTCGGCCTCAGGATCATCGTCGACCTCGTGCCCAACCACTCCTCCGACCAGCACGAGTGGTTCAAGCGGGCGCTCGCCGAGGGCCCCGGCTCGCCGCTGCGGGAGCGGTACCACTTCCGCCCCGGGAAGGGCGAGAACGGCGAGCTGCCGCCCAACGACTGGGAGTCGATCTTCGGCGGCCCCGCCTGGACGCGGGTGACCGAACCGGACGGCGCGCCGGGGGAGTGGTACCTGCACCTCTTCGCTCCCGAACAGCCCGACTTCAACTGGGACCACCCGGCGGTCGGGGACGAGTTCCGCTCGATCCTGCGCTTCTGGCTGGACATGGGCGTCGACGGCTTCCGCATCGACGTGGCACACGGCCTGGTCAAGGCCGCCGGCCTGCCCGATCTCGGCTCCCACGAGCAGCTGAAGCTGCTGGGCAACGATGTCATGCCGTTCTTCGACCAGGACGGCGTGCACGAGATCTACCGGCAGTGGCGGCGGATCCTGGACGAGTACTCCGGTGACAGGATCTTCGTCGCGGAGGCCTGGACACCGACCGTCGAACGCACCGCGAACTACGTCCGCCCCGACGAACTCCACCAGGCGTTCAACTTCCAGTACCTCTCGGCCGCCTGGGACGCGGACGAACTCCGTGAGGTCATCGACCGCACCCTCGAGGCCATGCGCCCGGTCGACGCCCCCGCCACCTGGGTCCTGTCCAACCACGACGTAACCCGCCACGCCACCCGGTTCGCCAACCCGCCCGGCCTCGGCACCCAGATCCGCACGGCGGGCGACCGCGCGCTGGGCCTGCGCAGGGCGCGCGCGGCCACCCTGCTGATGCTGGCCCTGCCCGGCTCGGCCTACATCTATCAGGGCGAGGAGCTCGGTCTCCCCGACGTCGTCGACCTGCCCGACGAGGTGCGCCAGGACCCGGCCTACTTCCGGGGCGCCGGCCAGGACGGCTTCCGGGACGGCTGCCGGGTGCCGATCCCGTGGACCCGCACGGGATCCTCGTACGGCTTCGGCGGCGGCGGCAGCTGGCTCCCGCAGCCGGCGGGCTGGGGCGAGCTGAGCGTCGAGGCGCAGACCGGGGTGCCGGGCTCGACGCTGGAGCTGTACCGCGCCGCGCTCGCCGCCCGCCGGGACCACCCCTCGCTCGGCGCGGGTGACGCGGTGGAGTGGCTGCGCGCCCCCGAGGGCGTCCTCGCCTTCCGGCGCGGGGAGTTCGTGTGCGTCGCGAACACCACGGGGGAGGCGGTGACGACCCCGGCGTACGGCCGGGTCCTGCTCACCAGCGGTGAGGTGACCGAGGCCGACGGCGAGACGAAGGTGCCGGCCGACACCACCGTCTGGTGGACGACGGCGGACTGAGGACCCGTCCGGCAGGACCCGTCCGGAAGTTCTTGCATCACCTTCACAACGGCCCGCTGCCTTTTCGGCAGCGGGCCTGTGACATCTGCGTCACCGCACGTTTGCTGCACATTGCAGCAAGCGCCTTCAAGGACGAAGGACCCCCGCATGGCACGCAGGACCCTCCCCGCGGCACTCGCCCTCGCGGCCGCCGCTACAGTTGGCATGTAGCCGACTACCGCGCAGGCTTCCCCGCCCGGCACCAAGGACGTCACCGCCGTCCTCTTCGAACGTGCGGAACAACACGACGGTGGCGGTGAACTCCCGCGGGCAGTTCACCGCCACCTTGGGCTCGAACACGGCGCTCGCGATCCACGCCGGGAAGCCGGGCTGCTGAGCGCGCGGCACTACGTCACGTCCTACTTCCAGGTGTCGCTCGCCGTGTAGCCGTACGTGCTGCCGGTCGTGTAGGAGCGGTTCGTCCCGGACTCCCAGGTCACGTTCCCGGAGCCGTCCTTCTTGAAGTACTTGTACTCGAAGGCCGTGCTCTTGGGAACGATGACCAGCCTGCTCCAGGTCGGGTAGGACGCCGAGGACAGCGGGACGGCGTCGGCGGTGTTCCAGGAGCCGAGGGAGGGGAGGGAGCCGACGACGTAGACGTTGGTGCCCCAGTCGGTCGTCGCGTACTCCTTGAACGTGACGTCGGTGGCGTCGGCGTTCGCCACGTTCCAGCTGTTGTTCGCGGAGATCGCCGACGTCGTGGCCGAGACGGACCGGTTGGCGTTCGACTCCCAGGTCACGTTGCCCGAGCTGTCCTTCTTGATGTACTTGTACTCGAACGACGTGTTGATCGGCACGCTCACCTCCCCGGACCAGACCGGGTAGCCGGAGGACGACAGCGGGACCGCCTTCGAGGTGTCCCAGCCGCCCAGTGCGGAGAGCGAGCCGACGACGTACACGTTCGTCCCGTACGACGTCGGGGCGTACTCGTTGAAGGTCGCGCTGACCGTGGACGCCGACCCGCCGCCCGAGTCGCCGCCCGACCCGCCGCCCGCGTCGCCGCAGCCGACCGTGCAGGTGTAGGAGGAGTCGTAGAAGGCGATCGCGCCCTTCGCGGGGACGGTGAGCGACGCGTTGCCGCCGCTGACGGTCACCTTGGTGGCACCGCCGTCGACCACGTTGCTGTACGTGCCGTCGGCCATGCCGGTGGTGAAGGTGTACGTGGCCGGCGACGAGCCGTTGTTCAGGGCGAAGAAGCCCGCGCCGCCGCGGCCGAAGCCGATCACGCCGGACGACTTGGTCTGCCAGTTGGAGACGGCGGTCGAGCCGACCGCGTTGTGCCAGGCCACCATGCCCACGACCGACGTGTCGCGGTCCAGGCAGTACCAGCTGCCCGAGCAGTCGGTGTTCGTCACGAAGCCCGCGGAGTTCGGCGGCGCCTGGTCGCTCTGGGTCCACTCCCAGCTGGCGTACACCGTCGGCGTCGCCCACTTGTAGGCGAGCTGGAAGAGGTTGGCGAGCTTGTAGGTGTCGCCGTCCTTGTAGCTCATGTGCAGGCCGTTGCGTTCGGTGTCGTGGTTGGTCACGAAGGACACCGAGTTCGCGGCCGGGAGGATGCCGGAGGAGGACAGCGACGCCAGGTCGCTCACATTCCCCTGGAACGCGGACTTCAGCTTGCTCGCGTAGGTGAAGTCCAGGACGTCACCGGTGCCGTAGTAGTCGCCGGGCTGCGGGGTGGAGCCCGGGTAGATCTCCTCGAAGACGTACGGGACCGCGCCGGAGGTGGTGGTCGTGAGCTTGGCCTCGATCGCCGTCAGGTCGGCCGCCGGGATGTGCTTGGCGGCGTCCACGCGGAAGCCGTCGACACCGAGGGCGAGCTGCTTGTTGAGGTAGGCCGCGATGCCCGAGCGGACGGAGTCGGCGCCCGTCTTCAGGTCCGGCATGCCGAGCAGTTCGCAGTTCTGGACCTGGGTGAGGTTGGAGTAGTCCTGGATGGTCAGGTCGGAGGTGGGGCAGGACGACGAGTCGTGGTAGTCCGAGCGGTCCCACTCCGGGGTGTCGTACTTGCTGGTGAGCGTGGTGCCGTTGTAGCCGGTGCCGGTCTGCCCGGCCGTGTGGTTGAGCACCGCGTCGGTGTAGACCTTCACACCGGCCTGGTGGCAGGCCGTCACCATCGACGCGAACTTCGCCGCCGACCCGAAGCGGCTGTTGAGGTTGTAGGAGTACGGCTGGTAGACGTCCCACCAGTAGTACGACGGCTGCTTGAGGGACTCCGCCGGGGGTGCCACCTGGACCGCGCCGTAGCCGGCCGGGCCCAGTATGTTCGTGCACTCCGAGGCGACGGAGTCCCAGTTCCACTCCCAGAGGTTGGCGATGACGTCGCCCTTGACGGTGCTGTCCGCCTGGGCGGCGGTGGGGGGCAGGGCGACGATCCCGGCGAGGGCCAGCGCGCCGGCGGCCACGGCGACTGCCGTGCGCCGGAGGACACCCGGGGGGCGGTGTCTGGTCATGTGCGGCTCCGATGAAGGGTGTTGGGTTTTCAACCAGTCGTGAGAGTGGGGGAGCCGGGATGGACCGTCAAGGCTGCCGATGAAAATCTTTGCTATGAGTTTCACCCCTCTTGCTGTAAGCCTTTCGTCGGCGATACGGTCGCGCGGGGTCGGACCCAAGAGAGCCGCAATCGCAAGGAGTTCCCGCCTGTGATACCGAGATGGCCGGCGTCCCGGACGCGCCGCACCGCCCATGCGAGACGGGTCGCGGCCGTCGCCGCCGCCGCGCTCGCCGCAGCCCTGGTACAGCCGCTCGCGGCCCACGCCGAGGCCCCGCCCGCGCCCCCGTCCGACGCGCGGCTCGCCGCCCAGCCCGCCCGGCACGACGACACGCGCGAGCAGTTCTACTTCGTCATGCCGGACCGTTTCGCCAACGGGGACAAGGCCAACGACAAGGGCGGCCTGACCGGCTCACGCCTCAGCACCGGCTACGACCCCACCGACAAGGGCTTCTACCAGGGCGGCGACCTCAAGGGCCTGACCGGGCGGCTCGACTACATCAAGAAGCTCGGCACCACCTCCCTCTGGATGGCGCCGATCTTCAAGAACCGGCCCGTGCAGGGCACCGGCGCCAACGCCTCCGCCGGCTACCACGGGTACTGGATCACCGACTTCACCCAGGTGGACCCGCACTTCGGCACCAACCAGGACCTCAAGACCCTCATCTCCAAGGCACACGCCAAGGGCATGAAGGTCTTCTTCGACGTCATCACCAACCACACCGCCGACGTCGTCGACCACCAGGAGAAGTCCTACGGCTACCTCTCCAAGGGCGCCTTCCCCTACCTGACGAAGGACGGCCGGCCCTTCGACGACGCCGACTACGCGGCCGGCGGTGAGGAGTTCCCCGCCGTGGACGGGGGTTCCTTCCCGTACACCCCGAAGGTCACGAGCGGCAGCAAGGTCCCGGCCTGGCTCAACGACCCGACGATGTACCACAACCGGGGCGACTCGACCTACGCCGGCGAGTCCACCACCTACGGGGACTTCTCCGGGCTCGACGACCTGTGGACCGAGCGGCCCGAGGTCGTGCACGGCATGGAGAAGATCTACGAGCGGTGGGTGAAGGACTTCGCGATCGACGGGTTCCGCATCGACACCGTCAAACACGTCGACCTGCCGTTCTGGACCCAGTGGGCGACCGCGCTCGACTCCTACGCGGCGGCGCACGGCCGGAAGAACTTCTTCATGTTCGGCGAGGTCTACTCCGCCGACACCTCCGTCACGTCCCCGTACGTCACCCAGGGCCGGCTCGACGCCACCCTCGACTTCCCCTTCCAGGACGCGGCCCGCGCCTACGCCTCCCAGGGCGGCAGCGCCCAGCGACTGGCGAGCGTCTTCGGTGACGACTACACGTACACGACGGACAAGGCCAACGCCTACGAGCAGGTCACCTTCCTCGGCAACCACGACATGGGCCGCATCGGGTACTTCCTGAAGCAGGACAACCCGAAGGCGACGGACGCCGAGATCCTCGAGAAGGACGAGCTCGCCAACGAGCTGATGTTCCTCAGCCGCGGCAACCCGGTCGTCTACTACGGGGACGAGCAGGGCTTCACCGGCTCCGGCGGCGACAAGGACGCCCGCCAGACCATGTTCGCCTCGAAGGTCGCCGATTACCTCGACGACGACGAGATCGGCACCGACCGCACCCACGCCCGGGACTCCTACGACACGAGCGCACCGCTCTACCGGCAGATCGCCGCCCTCTCCCAGCTGCGCAGGGCCAACCCGGCCCTGACCGACGGGGTCCAGACCGAGCGCTACGCGGCCGACGGCGCCGGCGTCTACGCCTTCACCCGGACGGACGCGAAGACCGGCCAGGAGTACGTCGTCGCCTTCAACAACGCCGACGAGGCGAAGTCGGCGACCTTCGCGACCGGCTCGGCCGGCATGGCGTACCACGGCATCTACGGCGCCGAGGACAGCCGCACCACCGACGGCGACCGCAAGCTCACCGTCACCGTCCCCGCCGGCAGCGCCGTCGTCTACCAGGCCACAGGTCCCCTCGACCGGCCCGCCACCAAGCCGTCCCTCACCCTGAAGGCCCCCGACACCGGCGCCACCGGCACCGTCGAGGTCACCGCCGGCGTCGACGGCGGACAGCTCGACCGGGTCGTGTTCGCCGCCCAGGTCGGAGGCGGCACGTGGAAGACGCTCGGCACCGCCGACCACGCCCCCTACAAGGTCACCCAGGCCATCGGCGCGGACGTGCCCGCCGGCACCGCCCTGCGCTACAAGGCGGTCGTCGTGGACGTCGCCGGGCACACCGCGAGCGCCACGGCGAGCAGCACCACCGGCACCCCGCCCGCACCCGAGGTCCCCAAGGCCTCGTCCAGGGACTACGCGATCGTCCACTACAAGCGCACCGACGGCGACTACGACGGCTGGGGCCTGTACGCCTGGGGCGACATCGCCGACGGCGAGGCCACGACCTGGCCCGCCGGCCACCCCTTCACGGGCCGTGACGCCTATGGCGCGTTCGCCTGGGTGAAGCTCAAGCCGGGCGCCTCCGACGTCGGCTTCCTGGTCATCGACAAGGACGGCGACAAGGACGTCTCCGCCGACCGGAGCATCGACGTCACCAAGACGGGCGAGGTCTGGATCGAGCAGGGCAAGGCCGACGTGGCCACCGAGAAGCCCGCCTACCCGGCCCAGGACACGGCCAAGGCGGTCATCCACTACCACCGCGCCGACGGTGACTACGACGGCTGGGGCCTGCACGTCTGGACGGGCGCCGCGAACCCCACCGACTGGTCGAACCCGCTGAAGCCGGTGCGGACCGACGCCTACGGCGCGGTCTACGAGGTGCCGCTCGCCGAGGGTGCCACCAGCCTCAGCTACATCGTCCACAAGGGCGACGAGAAGGACCTCGCCACCGACCAGTCCCTGGACCTCAAGTCCGACGGCTACGAGGTGTGGCTGTTGAACGGCCAGGAGAAGTACCTCCTGCCGCAGCCGGCGGGCAGTGCGGCCGCGCTCGACCCGACCACCTCCAAGGCGGTCTGGATCGACCGGGACACCGTCGCCTGGAACGGCGCCGAGGGCGCCGCGTCCACCCAGCTGCTGTACTCCCGCGACGGCTCGATCGCCGTCAAGGACGGGACGCTGACCAGTGACGACGAGCGCTGGCTCCGGCTGACGAAGACCACCCTCACCGACGCCCAGAAGGCGAGGTTCCCGTACCTGAAGGACTACGCCGCCTGGTCCGTCGACCCGCGTGACCGGGACCGGGTGCGCGAGGCGCTCGGCGGGCAGCTCGTGGCCTCGCAGCGGGCCGCCGACGGCGCCGTCCTGGCCGCGACCGGCGTGCAGACCGCCGGCGTCCTGGACGACCTGTACGCCGGCGCCGCCAAGGCCTCCCTCGGCCCGGTCTTCCGCCACGGCAGGCCGACCCTGTCGGTGTGGGCGCCCACGGCCCGGTCCGTGCACCTGGACCTCGACGGACGCCGGGTGAAGATGCACCGGAACGCCGCCACCGGCGTCTGGTCCGTCACCGGACCGGCGTCCTGGAAGGGCAAGCCCTACCGGTACGCCGTGAAGGTGTGGGCGCCCAGCGTCCGCAAGCTGGTCACCAACGAGGTCACCGACCCGTACTCGGTCGCGCTCACCGCCGACTCCGAGCGCAGCCTCGTCGTCGACCTGAACGACAAGTCCCTCGCCCCGCACGGCTGGTCGGCGCTGCACAAGCCCAAGGCCGTCCCGCTGAAGGACGCGCAGATCCAGGAACTGCACATCCGCGACTTCTCCGTGGCCGACACGACCGTCCCGGCGAAGGACCGGGGCAGCTACCTGGCCTTCACCGACAAGAACAGCGACGGCTCACGGCACCTGCGCGCACTGGCCGAGGCCGGGACGTCGTACGTGCACCTGCTGCCGGCCTTCGACATCGCCACCGTCCCCGAGCGGAAGTCCGAACAGGCCACCCCGGACTGCGACCTGGCCTCCTACCCGGGCGACTCCGACAAGCAGCAGGAGTGCGTGGCGAAGACAGCCGCCAAGGACCCCTACAACTGGGGCTACGACCCCTACCACTACACGGTCCCCGAGGGCTCCTACGCCACCGACCCGGACGGCACGGCCCGCACCGTCCAGTTCCGGAAGATGGTGCAGTCGCTCAACCAGGACGGGCTCCGGGTCGTCATGGACGTCGTCTACAACCACACGGCGGCCGCCGGCCAGGCGAAGACCAGCGTGCTGGACAAGATCGTGCCCGGCTACTACCAGCGGCTCCTCGCCGACGGCTCGGTGGCGAGCAGCACCTGCTGCGCCAACACCGCGCCGGAGAACGCGATGATGGGCAAGCTGGTCGTGGACTCCATCGTCACCTGGGCCAAGGAGTACAAGGTCGACGGCTTCCGCTTCGACCTCATGGGCCACCACCCGAAGGCCAACATCCTCGCGGTCCGCAAGGCGCTCGACGCGCTGACCCTGAAGAAGGACGGCGTGGACGGCAAGAAGATCATCCTGTACGGGGAGGGCTGGAACTTCGGGGAGGTCGCCGACGACGCCCGGTTCGTGCAGGCCACGCAGGCCAACATGGCCGGCACCGGCATCGCCACCTTCTCCGACCGCGCCCGTGACGCCGTGCGCGGCGGCAGCCCCTTCGACTCCGACCCCGGCGTCCAGGGCTTCGCGTCCGGCCTGTACACCGACCCGAACGCGTCCACCGCGAACGGCACCCCGGCCGAGCAGAAGGCCCGGCTGCTGCACTACCAGGACCTGATCAAGGTCGGTCTGACCGGCGACCTCGCCAAGTACCGCTTCACCGACACCGACGGCAAGGAGGTCACCGGCGCCGAGATCGACTACAACGGCGCACCCGCGGGCTACGCGGCCGCGCCCGGCGACGCCCTCGCCTACGTCGACGCGCACGACAACGAGTCGCTGTTCGACGCGCTGACGTACAAGCTGCCGAAGGACACCCCGGCCGCCGACCGGGCCCGGATGCAGGTGCTGGCGATGGCCACCGCCGCCCTCTCGCAGGGCCCGGCGCTGTCCCAGGCGGGCACCGACCTGCTGCGCTCGAAGTCGCTCGACCGCGACTCCTTCGACAGCGGCGACTGGTTCAACGCCATCCACTGGAACTGCGCCGACGGCAACGGCTTCGGGCGCGGGCTGCCCATGGCCGCCGGCAACCAGTCCAAGTGGGACTACGCCCGGCCGCTGCTGACCGGCGTCGAAGTGGGCTGCCCGCAGATCACCGGTGCCTCCGCCGCCTACCGGGACCTGCTGCGCATCCGTACGGCGGAGAAGGCGTTCTCGCTCGGAACGGCCGCGCAGGTGCAGGACCGGCTCTCCTTCCCGCTGTCCGGCGAGGACGAGACGCCCGGTGTGATCACCATGCGGCTCGGGGACCTGGTCGTGGTGTTCAACGCGACCCCCGAGAAGCAGGAGCAGCGGATCGCCGCGCTCGCCGGCGAGCACTACCGGCTGCACCCGGTGCAGGCCAAGGGCGCCGACGCCGTCGTGAAGTCCGCTGCGTTCACCTCGGAGTCGGGCACGTTCGCCGTCCCCGCCCGTACCGTGGCGGTCTTCACCCGGCGGTGACGCGCGGGCACCGGCGTGGGTGGGGCGGATCCCGTTCGACGGGGCCGCCCCACCGTGCCGTGTCGAGGGCCTGAAGAGAGGGACGACAGCGGCCGCCCGCCGGACCACGGTCCGGGTCGTCGCCGGTGTCCCGTCCGGCGTGGCGGCTCACCCTGCGGCTCGCGGACCACGCGGACTAGGGTGACACCGTTGCCTAGAACAGGAGTGCGTGTCATGCCGCAGATCACCGTCGACTACTCCGCCGTGATGGCCCCGGCCTTCGACCGGGCCGGTTTCGCCCACGCCCTGCACACCGCGACGGTCGAGATCGCGGCCGCGAAGCCGGAGGCCTGCAAGACGCAGTTCCGGCCCAGCGCGTTCACGGCGTTCGGCTACGAGGACCCCGAGGACCAGCACCACGCCATCGTGCACGTCACGATCGGCCTGCTCGCCGGCCGCACCGAGGAGACCAAGGCGAAACTGACCGAGACCGTCCTCGAACTGCTGCGTGAGCACGTGACGGACGACGGCTTCGTCCTGCACGCCTCCGCCGAGGTGCGCGACCTGGCGGCCTCGTACCGGAAGTTCGAGCGCTAGGAGACCGCTGGAGATCTTGCGCTGGCCGCCCGGCTCGTCCTGTATTGACCGTAAGTGCCGATCGCCCTGAACCGAGGCAAGCCGGGCGTGATTTCAAGATCTCCCCCAGCCTTCGGCCGGGGGGACCCCCGGAGCACGCACCTGACGCCGCGCGGCCGCCCTCCGGGGGACGACGGGAAGGGTCGGACAGGCCCGGGCACCCGCCGCCCGGGAGCGCGCCTCAGCCGGTCGCCAGGTTCGCCCAGACCGCGTTGCCCCCGGTGAGGTTCGACCGGGAGACTCCCCAGCTGTCCGCGATCTCCTCCACGAGCAGCAGTCCGCGACCGCCCTCGTCGTCGGGACCCGGCTCGCGGCGGGGCAGACGGCGGGCCGAGTCGTCCCGGTCGTGCACCTCCAGGCGGAGACGGTCGTCCGGCAGCAGACCGATACCGCACAGTATGCGCAGGCTGACGGTGTGCAGTACGGCGTTGGTGGCCAGCTCGGACACCAGGAGCACGGCGTTCGCGCAGGCGTCGTCGGGCACCCGCCAGGAGGTGAGCCGCGCGCTGACGAAACGCCGCGCCGCTCTGACGCTCGTCCGGTGACCCGGCAGCTCGAGCCAGTGCGCGCGGTCCGGGCTCGCTCCGCCCAGGGGCCGGAGCGGGAAAGTCGTGTGGGGGAACACGGCGGTCGCCTTCCATGGGGGTCGCGAGAACGACGTGTGCGTCAACACAGCTGTGGGGTAAGGCCGTTGACGAACGAAGTCTCACGTGACGGAGGCATCGTCACACAAGTAACTATGCTTGCAGTCCGGTTCACGCTGCAACCACCTCCCTGATAATTTCAGGACGACGCTTTCCGAATGGTTGACTCCTCAAGTCGCTTTAAGCTGAGTTCTGATGACGGACTCTCAGGAGGCAGGTCGCCATGAACGAGGCACGTGCGGGCGCCGGCAACAGCGCTCCCACCGTTCTCCGCATGATCCTCGGCCGACGGCTGCAGGACATGCGCCACAGCGCGGGTGTGTCTCTGGACGACGCGGCCAGGGCCCTGCGCGTGAAGCCCCTGACCATCCGCCGGCTGGAGAAGGCCGAAGTCGGCCTGAAGATCCTCTACGTGGAGAAGCTGCTGGAGACCTACGGTGCCGAGCAGCAGGAGATCGACGAGTTCGTCGCCCTCGCGGAACGGGCCAACGAGCCGGGCTGGTGGCACCCGTACCGCGACGTGGTGCCCGCCTGGTTCACGGCCTACGTGAGCCTGGAGACCGGCGCGAAGGTGCTGCGCACCTACGAGCCGCACTACGTCACGGGGCTGCTGCAGACCCCCGCCTACGCCCGGGCGACCTTGAGCGGCGGCTTCCCGAACGACAGCTCCGAGGACCTCGACCGGCGCGTCGATCTCCGGCTGCGCCGCCAGAGCCTGCTGGAGAAGCCCGACGCGCCCACCCTCTGGGTGGTGATGGAGGAGGCCGTGCTGCACCGGATGGTGGGCGGCCCCGAGGTGATGCGGGAGCAGATCGACCGACTCCTCGAGGTCTCGGAGCTGGAGCACGTCAGCCTCGACGTCGTGCCCTTCTCGGCCTGCGCCCACGTCGGGGCGTGCGCCCCCTTCACCTACTTCCGCTTCGAGGAACCGGAGCTGCCCGACATCGTCTACAGCGAGATCCTCTCCGCCGCCGTGTACCTCGACCAGCGCTCGGACGTGGTGGCGCATCTGGAGGCGCACAACCGGCTGTCGCTGATGACCTCGTCCGCGGACAGCAAGGCGCTCTTGAACCGCATGCGCAAGGAGTACTCATGACCATCGCCGAGAGCAGTGTCTACAACGGCATGCCCGCCTCGGACCTGGGAGACCAGGGCTGGGAGTGCCCGTGGAGCGGCCCCAACGGGGGCCAGTGCGTGGAGACGAAGCAACTCGCCGACGGACGCGTGGCCCTGCGCCAGTCGACCGATCCCCACGGTCCCGCCCTGATCTACACGCCGGAGGAGATCACGGCGTTCGTCGCGGGGGTCAAGAGGGGCCTGGCCGACCACCTGACGGCCCACTGACCCGGACCACCTACCGCTCAGCCCACCCCCACCGAAAGGCACAGCATGACCAGCTCGCAGCCCCCGCGGGGCATCGACACCAGCAGGCCGCACTCCGCCCGCATGTACGACTACTACCTCGGCGGCAAGGACCACTTCGAGGTCGACAAGCAGGCCGCCGAACGCGTGGCCGAGGTGTACCCCGCCATCTTCGTGTGCGCCCGGGAGAACCGTGCCTTCATGCACCGGGCCACCCGTGTCCTCGCCCGGGAACACGGCATCCGCCAGTGGCTGGACATCGGCACCGGCATCCCCACCGAGCCCAATCTGCACCAGGTGGCCCAGTCCGTGGTCCCGGACGCCCGGGTGGTGTACGCGGACAACGACCCGCTCGTCCTCAAGTACGCCGAGCGCCTGATGCGCAGCACCCGCGAGGGCCGCACGACGTACATCGAGGCGGACGTCAACAACGCCGAGGCACTCGTGAACTCCGCCGAGCTCGCCGAGGTACTGGACCTGAGCCGGCCCGTGGCCCTGTCCCTGAACGCCCTGATGCACTTCGTCACCGACGCCCAGGACCCGTACGGCATCGTCCGCCGCCTGCTCGACGTCCTGCCCTCCGGCAGCGCCCTGGCGCTCAGCCACTGCACGCCCGACTTCGACCCGCCCACCTGGCAGAAGATCACCGACATCTACATCTCCGGCGGCACCCCGGTGCAGGTCCGTTCCCGTGCGGAGGTCACCCGCTTCTTCGACGGGCTCGAACTCCTCGACCCGGGCGTCACCGTCGGCCACCGCTGGCGTCCCGACGCCGCGCAGACCGGTTCCGCCGGCCCGGACGCCCCCACGGACGCCGAGGTCAGCCTGTGGACGGGAGTGGGCATCAAGCCCTGAGGCGCACAGGACGCCGTCCAGGGCACCTATGAGGCCAGTGCGACGAGCCGGCCGACCAGTCCGCTGAGCGGACCGTCGGCCGGCTCCTCCTCGAGCATGCCGCGCAGGATCGTGGCCATCTCCTCGTCGTAGGCCGCGCTGACCGCGGCGAGCGCCGCGAAGTCGTGGACGAGCTGCCGTTCCAGCTCGGCGCGCGGGATGCGCCGGCCGTCCAGCCAGATCAGGGCCGTGGACTCGGCGAGCGAGATCCAGGAGCGGACGACCAGTTCCAGTCGCGCGGGCGGATCGGTGACGCCCAGGTGCGAAAGGATCTGGTCATACGCGGCCTGCCGGACGGAGTCGACGAGCGCGTTGGTGGTGGACGAGCCGACGGCCGGTCCGCCACGCATCAGCGCCGAGAAACCGGGCCCGTGCTCGTCGACGAAGTCGAAGTAGCGGCGCATCACCCGCAGCAGCCGGGCGCCCAGCGGGCCTTCGCGCGGCTCCGTGAACCGGCCCGCCAGATCCTCCGAGGCCCGCTTCAACGCTGCTTCGTACAGGCTGAGTTTGCCGGGAAAGTAGTGGTAGACCAGCGGGCGCGAGATGCCCGCCGCCGCGGCTATCTCGTCGATGGACACCTCGTCCGGCGAGCGCCGGCTGAACAGCTCGAGGGCGACGCCGATCAGCTGCTGCCGCCGCTCCTCGACGCCCATCCTGCGGCGCATCCCGGTACTCATGCGAACACTTTACCGATCGGATTCGGCCGTTCACGTGCGCTGCCCGATCCGGCCTGATCCGCCCGGTCCGGCCCGGTCCGGCCTGATGCAAAGGACAGGCCCTAACGCAGGCCGTTGACCGGCGTGCCGTCGTCCAGGGTGCCCTTCAGGTCCGCGCGGGCGCCCTGTTCGGCCTTCACGGCGAGCAGGTTGCCCTGGGCCGACGCGGTGACCCCGCCGGTCGTGCGGATCGACGCGGTGCCCCGGCTGCCCGCGGCCAGCAGGTACCAGTTCCCCGTGCCGGCCTTCCACAGCACCCCGGCCAGCACGTGCGGATCACGCGGTCCGCACGCCGTCACGTCCTTGCCCTTGGCCACGATCACCCCGTGCCGCGAGCCCGCCGTCTGGAACTGGGCCAGGGCCGCCGAGCCGCCGCCCCGCCAGGTCTCGGCCCGGGTGCACACCCAGGTGCCCTCGCCGCTCCCGTCGGGCAGCGGCTGGTCGGCGAAGGACCAGGCGTTGACGGTACGCACGCCCGCGGAACGCTCCTGGGCCAGCGAGCAGGCGAACGGCGCCCAGGTGTGCAGGGCCTGGGCCCCGGACGCGTCGCCCGCCTTGGTGGGCCGCCCGGAGGTGAGCCGGGCCGGGACCAGCTCGCCGAGGTCGGTGGCCAGGCGGGTGCCGGAGTCGTCGGTCAGCTGGAGCGCGTTCCAGGAGGTGCACGCACCCGTGCGCAGGACGGGGCTGCCCAGCGGCGCGGTGACCCCGTCGGCCAGGTCCAGGTCCATGGCTCCGGCGCCGGGTTTCATCAGGTCCCGCTCGGCCGCCTTCTGGACCCAGGGGGCGGTCAGGAACCGCACGTTCCCGTCGGCCCGGCCCAGCACGAGCGCCCCCGCGTCGGCCTTCCTGGCCCCGTCGACGCGGGCGAAGTCGAGGGCGGCGCCCTGCGTGCCGTCCGTCGGCTCGGCGTAGCGGGCGATGCGCAGACCGTCGTAGAGGATCACCACGCGGGCGTTGTCGACCAGGCCCGCGTACAGCAGCTGGGGCGGTCCGGCCGGGCCGCCGGTCTGGGTGCCGGGGGTCGCCGAGACCTTGACCGTCTCGCCGGGGCGGGCCCAGACGGAGAGGGCGCGGCGCAGCAGGGCGGTGTCACGGGTGAGGCCGCCGCGCGCGGGCCAGACGGAGAAGTCGGTGCGGGCGGCGGTCCTCCAGGCGGTGGGGGAGATCCGGACCAGCCGTGCCGGGTCGAGGGCGGCCTCGGCCGCCGGGTTCCGCGCGTACACCGGGGCGGCGGGGCCGTCGGCGCCCCAGCCGCCACGCGGGAGGGCGATCAGCGCGCCGCACACCGCGAGCGCGGCCGCCGCGGCGAGCGCCGCGTTGGTGTGCTGCCTGCGCCGCATCAGATCGGTGGGCCGGACCTGGAGCGAGCAGGGGTCGAACTCGGCGGAGCCCAGCAGCGTGTACGGGGCGGGGATGCCGTCGGCCTCCTTCAGGGCGGCGTCCGGGTCCGCGACGCCGGCCGCCGTCAGCAGGGCCCGCACGTCGGCGTCGGGGAGCTTCTCCAGCCCGCGCAGCACGTACGCGGCACGGCCCGGCCCGGACAGGGCGGCCAGCCGCTGGTCCAGGGCGAGTTCCTCGGCGCCGCCCGAGTGCGGGAACAGGCGCAGGCCCCACACCTGGGGCAGCAGCGGCGGCAGCTGGGAGCGGGTGAGCCACGCCCTGCGCCGGAGCGGCAGGGCCGCCTCCAGGGCCGTACGCAACACCTGGAGGCGGACGAAGGCGTAGCCCGGGTCGCCGTCCCGGCCGGTCGACTGGGCCGGGATCACGGACGACGACCTGCGGCCCCGCGGCAGGGCGCGCTGGGTGAGCGCGTGCGCGGCCAGGACGCGCCTGCCCCGGCCGGGACCGTGCGGCAGCACCAGATACGCGAGCCGGACGAGCCGCGGGTAGTGCTCGACGAGGGCGGCCTCGGCCTGCTCGACGCCGACGGCCGGGGCGGGGACGGGTGCTTGACGGTTGGCTACATCCTGTGACTGCACGTTCGGGAGAACGAGCGAGCCGTTCGATGGTCACCGGCCGTCCGGGTGACTCAGTCCTCCGGCTCGACCAGGGCCCGCGCGTAGTTCGCCATCGACCGCTGGTAGCGGGGCAGATGCGCGGCGAGGGCACCGAGGGCGAGGGACAGGCCCTCGCGGTCCCGGCCGAGGCTGGACAGGCACAGGGCGAGGCAGGCCCGTACCGCGTCGTCCAACTCGTCCGAGGGCGCGTCCAGTTCGGGGGTGAGCAGCTTGACGCCCTCCTCCGCCTGCCCGATGTTCCGCAAGGAGCTGGACAGCTGGATCTTGGCCCGGCGCCCCTTGTAGCCGCTGGCCTGGCCGAGGCCGAGGGCGAGCGCCTCCCGGTACAGCGGTGCCGCCTGGTCCGAGTGGCCGGTGGAGTCCCAGGCGCAGGCCCGTTCGAAGGGGCCCAGCGGGCTGCCCTCGGGCAGTTCGGCGACGAGGGCGTCGATCACGGCGCGGAAGTCGGCCGCACGCTCCTCCGGGTAGTCGTCGAAGGTGGCCCAGGCGGCGGTCACACGGTCTTCCCAGTCTTGGTTCACCGGCTCACCCTCGCACACGTGTTCCTGAGGTGGCACCCGATTTGAGTACTGCGCCGGTACACGCCGTATCGAAGGGCGGGGCACCGCGCCGGGGCTCCCTGCGGCATGCTGTCGCCCGACCGGGACCGGAGGATCAGATGAGGTTGACAAGAGGGCTGCTCGCCGTGACGGGCACCGCCGCCGTGCTGGCGCTCGCCGGCTGCGGCTCCGGCGACACCACCGCGTCGGTGCCGCCCACGGCGACCGGCAGCCTCGAGAGCCTGGCCGCCGAGGTCAAGTGCTCGCCGGACATCCAACTGGACGTCGACGATCTCCGACAGGCCAGGTGCACGACCAAGGGCGGCAGATTCATCCTCGCCACCTTCGCCACCGACCGGGGCCAGCGCGAGTGGATCAACGAGGCCAAGGACTACGGCGGTTTCTATCTCGTCGGCCGCAAGTGGGTGGCCGTCGGTGACGACAAGGTCGTCAAGGTGCTGCGGGGCACGCTGGGCGGCGACCTGGAGATCGGGACCGACCACAGCGGTCACGTCGGCTGACGGACGACAGCGCGGGGGAACACACGGCGAAGGCCGGTGACGGGAGGGACCTGTCACCGGCCTTCTCGGTGGGCCCACCGAGGCGGTTCGCCCCGGTGGCCACTCAGTGGATCACTTGCAGTTCTGACCGCGGTTGATGCAGTTGGCGATCTTGTTCGCCAGGCCACCGGTCGTGATGCTGATGAAGTCGTCGTGGTCGGTGGCGGCCTTGTGGAGCTGCTCCGGGAAGCCGTCCACCGCGTAGGCGTTCTTGACCACGCCGTTCTGGATGGTCGGCGCCGGAACGTTGTACACCAGGCGCATCGTCAGCGTCGGGATCGCCTTGAAGCCGTTGCCGCAGGCACCGCTCGCGGGGTCGGCGAAGGCGACGTGCGTGCGGTGGTTGGCGCTGTCGACGTTCTTGCCGTCCCAGCAGCTCTGGAAGGCGAACGAACGGACCACCTTGCTGCCCTGCGGGCAGATCGGGTACTGCTCCGTCAGCTGGACCTTGTTCTCGAAGCCGGTGCAGCTCCAGTGCGCGTTGGCGTTCGCCAGACCGTTGGTGGTGGTCTTCGCGTCACCGGTGATGATGCGCAGGAACTGCGGCATCGCGACGACCTTGCCGGCCGGGCTGCCGACGTACTTGATCTCCGCCTGCTGCGCGGTCAGGATCTTGCCGACGTTGCCTTCCTTGCCACCGCCGTCCCTGTTCTGGTCGAACTCCTGCGTGCCGTTCTGCAGACGCAGCACCGGCCAGTAGTAGGACGAGAGGTCGCTCTTGTTGCTGCAGCTGGTGCCGCCCTGCAGGAAATTGTTGTTGTTGGAGAAGGCGTTGATCTTCTGGTTGCCGACGTAGTCGTGCGTGTGGTGCGCGCCG
Organism: Streptomyces sp. NPDC004542; assembly: GCF_040610035.1. Classification (NCBI taxonomy): domain Bacteria; kingdom Bacillati; phylum Actinomycetota; class Actinomycetes; order Kitasatosporales; family Streptomycetaceae; genus Streptomyces; species Streptomyces sp. NPDC004542. The sequence goes on along the minus strand of NZ_JBEXLP010000024.1, from coordinate 6,604 downwards.
TTGGTCACACCGGGCGCCACGATCACGTTGTCGGTGTTGAAGTTCTTGTTGGCGTTCACACCGCAGCTCACGGAGAACGAACCGGTCGAGGCGTTACGGGTCTTCCTCGGCTTGGCCTGGACGTTCGCTGCGACCTTCGTGATGTCCACGAAGTCGGCGGCGGTCGGGCCGTTGCCGGCCTGGCCGTTGCTGCCCTGCTGCTGACCGCCGTTGTTGTTCTGCTGACCGCCGTTCTGCTGCTGGCCGCCGTTGTTGTTCTGCTGGCCACCGTTCTGCTGCTGGCCGCCGTTGTTGTTCTGCTGGCCGCCGTTCTGGCCACCGGCGGTGGTCTGGTTGGCGGTCTGCGTGGTGCAGCCGGCGAGCTGGGCCAGCGAGTTGTCGAACTGGCCGCCGACGCGCTGGATGTCGATCCTGATCCGGTCGATCGTCGCGGCCCGCTTCTCCTTCAAGGGGCCGACGATCGCGTTCTGGACGAAGCTCGGGTCGTTGGTCTGTGCCTGGCGCGTGGAGGCGAGCCTGGCGTAGGCCTCGGTGACCTGCTTGTCGAGGTTCGCCAGCTCCGCCGCCACGCCCTGCTGGGCCTTCGCCGGAATGTTCGTCAGCTTCTGCTGCACGTCCGGGCAGGAGATTGTCGCCACCTGCGCGGCGGCGGCCTTGGTCTGGTTCTGCGCCGAGTCGTTCGACTCATGCGCCGAAGCGTAGAAATTCGCCCAGATCAGCCCGCCCCCACCGAGCGCTAGGGCCGCCGATGCGGCTATGGCCTTGGTGGCCAATGGCGTACGGCGTTTGCGTGTGTTGCGTCCCATGGAACTCCTCTGACTTCCTTGCGGGGCAGCATCGAGGCGCCCGACAGGAGTGAAGCGGCGCCCTTCCATACGGACGCCGCCCCGGAGGTGTTCAGCGGTCTCACAAATTCTTCAGAGGATCCCTGCCCGGTCCGCCCTCAAACACTGCCTGAGCAGGGAGAGTTGACTAAACATTGAATCATGGTCAACGATCTCGGTCCAGATACGCGAGCACCGCCAGAACGCGCCGATTGTCGTCGTCCGACACCTCGAGTCCCAGTTTGGTGAAGATGTTGGCGGTATGCTTGGCGACGGCCCGTTCCGTGACCACCAGCTGGGCGGCGATCGCCGCGTTCGACCGGCCCTGCGCCATCAGCTCCAGGACCTCCCGCTCGCGCGGCGTCAGCCGGCCCAGCGGCTGCTCCTCGGCGGCCGACCGCCGGGACAGCAGCTGCTGGATCACCTGCGGGTCCATCGCCGTACCGCCCGCGGCCACCCGCCGGACGGCGTCCACGAACTGCTCCGCGTCGAACACCCGGTCCTTGAGCAGATAGCCGACCGCGCCGGTGCCGTCGGCCAGCAGCTCGCGCGCGTACAGCTGCTCCACGTGCTGGGAGAGCACCAGCACCGGCAGGCCCGGCCGCTCTTGCCGGGCCCGCAGGGCACACTGCAGGCCCTCGTCGGTGTGGGTGGGCGGCAGCCGGACGTCGACCACGGCGACGTCCGGCTTCAGCTCGGCCAGGGCCCGGGTCAGTTCGGGCCCGCTCTCCACGGCAGCCGCGATCTCGAAGTCGTAGGCCTCCAGCAGCCGGACCAGCCCGTCGCGCAGCAGGAACAGGTCTTCGGCTAGGACAACACGCACGGAATCTCCATGGTGACCATGGTGGGACCGCCCGCGGGAGAGCTGACGGCCAGGACACCGTCGAATGTACCCAGTCGCCGCTCGATCCCGGAGAGCCCGGAACCGGTCCCGACCGCCGCGCCACCCTGGCCGTTGTCGGTCACCGCGATCCGCAGCATGCCCCCGGCGTGGTGGACGTCGACCCAGATCCGGTCGGCCCCGGAGTGCTTGACCGCGTTGGCGAGCGCCTCGCTCACCGCGAAGTACGCGGCCGACTCGACCGGAGCGTCCGCGCGGCCGGGCAACTCCACCGAGACCCCGGTGGAGAGGGGCAGCCGCAGCGCCAACGCCCTCACCGCGTCACCGAGTCCGCGTTCGGCCAGCACCGGCGGATGGATGCCGCGAACCAGGTCGCGCAGTTCGGTGAGGGCCTCGGCGGAGGACTGGCGGGCCTGCGCGAGGAGCTGCTTGGCCTTGGCCGGGTCCTTGTCCATGAGCATCTCGACGGTGCCGAGGTCCATGCCCACGGCGACCAGCCGGGCCTGCGCCCCGTCGTGCAGGTCCCGTTCGATCCGGCGCAGCTCGGCGGCGGAGGTGTCGACGGCGTCCCGCCGGGTCTCGGTCAGGACCCGCACGCGCTCGGCCAACTCCTCCTGGTCCGCCCCCAGCACGGCCCGGGTGAGCCGGAAGTGGGCGGTCAGCAGGCGCGGCGCGAACGGGGTGAGGGTGAGGAGCACGGCGGCCAGCGCGCCGGCCCCGAGCGCGGAGGCCTGGCCGGTGACGTGCACGAAGCCGTACCAGTAGCCGCCGGCCGCGCCGAGCACCCGCCACAGCCCGGCCACGATGGCGAACCCCTCCAGCGGGTACAGCAGGAGCACCGCCGGCAGCAGCGCCGTCACGAACCCCGCCGTCATGTCGACCGGCAGCCAGCGCAGATCCCGCCGGACCGCCGGGTCGCGGAGCAGCGCGTAGGTGCGCCGCCACGGATTGGCTCCCTCGGGCACCGGCCGGTACGCCGACGGTATCCGCACCCCGCACCACTCGGCCGCGAGCCGCCGCCGGGTGTCCGCCACGTCCCGGACACCGCCCAGGATCCACGGGGTGGTGTAGACGCCGACACCGATCGGGACCAGCGCGACGGAGACCAGGGTCAGGGTGAGGCAGAGCACCGAGACCGGCAGCATCACCACGGCCAGCACCAGCCCCCGTACGCCGGCGAGCACGATCTCCCGTGCCAGTGCCCGTGCCCGTGCCTGGGCACGGGCACGGAGGCCGCCGCTGCGCGTGTTCGTCGTCATGGCGCCAGTCTGTCCGACGGGTGCGCGGCGGGCACGGGGCCGGAGCCCCGTCTCAGGGGGTGGTGCCAGGTACACCCCCGGCCGCCAGCACCTTCGCCTCCACCTCCGGGTCAAGCCCCACCGGCGGACGGTCCGGGCGGTGCGGTGCGCTGCCGCCGACGGACCGCAGCCAGTCCCAGGTGTCGGCCACGGTTTCGCCGACGGGCCGGCAGCGCAGACCGGCCCCGAGGGCGCGCGAGACGTCCGCGCCGTGCAGGGCGTCGTGCCCGTCGGTGCCCGGCGGCACCCACACGGGCAGCTGGGTCCACGGCTGGATGCCCGCGCCGAGCACCACGTCCGGATCGGTCCAGCGCAGCTCGGCGCCGGCGCCGGTCGCGCGCACGCACGCGTCGAGCAACTCGCCCATCGTGGCGTGACCCCGCGGGCTCATCAGGTTGTACGGCCCGCTCAGCCCCGCCCCGGCCGCGTCGAGGATCCACTCGGCGAGGTCGCGGACGTCCACGTACTGCAGGGGCAGGTCCCGCGGGCCGGGCGCCAGCACGGGGCCGCCCCGCGCGATCCGGGACAGCCACCAGGGCAGCCGGCCGATGTTCTCGTACGGTCCGAGGATCAGCCCCGCCCGCACGAGCAGCGAGCGGTCCGCGCCGAAGGCGCCCAGCGCGGCCAGTTCGCCGCCCCGCTTGTCCTGCTGGTACTCGGTCTGCTCCGCGTCGGCCGCGGCGCCCTCGACCAGGGGCGCCTCCTCGGTGTACCCGGCGGACGGGGCCCACGCGTACACCGAGCAGCTCGACACGTACACGTACCGGCCGGCGCGGCCCCGCAGCAGCCGCGCCGCGTCCCGCACCGCGCGCGGCGCCCGCGACCAGGTGTCGACGACGACGTCCCACTCGCCCCCGGCCAGGCCCGCGAGTCCGCCGGGCGCGGTGCGGTCGCCGCGTACGGCCCTCGTCCCCGGCAGGGGCCCGTGCCGCCCCCGGTTGAGGACGGTCACCTCCCAGCCCCGCCCGAGCGCCGCCTCCACGACGGCCCGTCCCGCGAACTCCGTACCACCCAGCACCAGAAGTCTCATGCCGGTGACTCTGCCCGCCGAGGCCGCGGAACGGAACGCCGCTCTGCCGTCAGCAGATCACCGCGGCGGGATCACCGGCGGCCGGTCGGCGGGGCGTACTTGTAGCCGACCCGGCGCACCGTCTGGATGGTCCCCCGGTGCTCGGCGCCGAGCTTGCGGCGCAGCCGGGCGATGTGCACGTCGACCGTGCGGCCGTCGCCCACGTGGCCGTAGCCCCAGACCGTGGTGACCAGCTGGTCGCGGGTGTGCACCCGGTGCGGGTGTGCCACGAGGTGGGCGAGCAGCTCGAACTCCAGGTACGTCAGGTCGAGTTCACGTCCGTCCACGCTGGCGGTGCGCTGCCAGGTGTCGATCCGCACCAGCTGGTCGGCACCGGTGGCGGCACCGGTGGCAGCGTCGCCGTCGGACAGGTCGGACAGGTCGGACAGGTCGGACAGGTCGGACAGGTCGGTCCGGTCGGACAGGTCGGGCTGGTCGGGCACGGCGACGGGCTGGAACGGCGGCTGCTGGTCGGCCGGGACCAGCAGCAGGTAGCCGATCATCGGCGGGTGGCCCGGCAGGGCGGGCAGGGTGTGCTGCGGGGCGGGCAGCCAGGTGGCGCCCGGCGGCAGGAAGTCCGCGACGTCCACCACCTCGTCCCGGTCGACGGCGCGCAGCCGGTGCCGGGAACCGTGGGCGGAGGGGGCAGTGGTGGCGGTGGAGAGAGAACGAGTGTTCGCCATGAGAGGTCAGCTCTTTCGCGCGAGGAGGTCGTCGGAGAGGACGTACGTCGTGTCGCGCTGGCCGAAGGCCGGGTGTACGGCTTTAGAGGGCCCGCGCGTTCACCGCGCGGCAACACACCCGGTCGAAGTCGTGGTGCTGACGGGAAGGCCAGAAGGGCTCGAGGTCATGGCGACCTGTCGCGGGGTGCTTCTGGAAGCTGGCCATGTGCTCATTGAAGCAGACATGAGGGGGCGCCCGCCATGACGGCGGACACCCCCTCGGAGAGTTACGGGGATCAGACCTGGCCGGCCTTCTCCAGCGCGGCGCAGCAGGTGTCCACGATCAGGCGGGTCACCACGTACGGGTCGACGTTGGCGTTGGGGCGGCGGTCCTCGATGTAGCCCTTGCCGTCCTTCTCGACCTGCCACGGGATGCGGACCGAGGCACCGCGGTCGGAGACGCCGTAGGAGTACTTGTCCCACGGGGCGGTCTCGTGCAGACCGGTGAGCCGGTCGTCGATGCCGGCGCCGTAGTTCTTCACGTGGTCGAGCGGCTTGGAGCCCTCGCCGAGCGCCTCGCACGCGGTGATGATCGCGTCGTAGCCCTCGCGCATCGCCTTGGTGGAGAAGTTGGTGTGCGCGCCGGCGCCGTTCCAGTCGCCCTTGACCGGCTTGGGGTCGAGGGTGGCGGAGATGCCGAAGTCCTCGGCGGTGCGGTAGAGCAGCCAGCGGGCCACCCACAGCTGGTCGGCGACCTCGAGCGGGGACAGCGGGCCGACCTGGAACTCCCACTGGCCGGGCATGACCTCGGCGTTGATGCCGGAGATGCCCAGGCCCGCCTTGAGGCAGTTGTCCAGGTGGGCCTCGACGATCTCACGGCCGAAGATCTCGTCGGCGCCGACACCGCAGTAGTAGCCGCCCTGCGGGGCCGGGAAGCCGCCCTCGGGGAAGCCCAGCGGGCGGGAGCCGTCGAAGAAGGTGTACTCCTGCTCGATGCCGAAGATCGGCTCCTGCGCGGCGAACTGCTCGGCGACCTCGGCCAGCGCGGCGCGCGTGTTGGACGAGTGCGGGGTGAAGTCGATGTTCTGCACCTCGCACAGCACGAGGATGTCGTCGCCGCCGCGGATCGGGTCCGGGCAGGAGAAGACCGGCTGCAGGACACGGTCCGAGGCGTGGCCCTCGGCCTGGTTGGTGGAGGACCCGTCGAAGCCCCAGATCGGCAGCTCCGTGGTCTTGGTGCCCTTGGCGGAGTCCCCGAGGATCTTCGTCTTGGAACGGAGCTTGGCCGTCGGCTGGGTGCCGTCGATCCAGATGTACTCAGCCTTGAAGGTCACGGGGCCACATCCTTCGGGGTGGGTCTAGGCGCACTTGCGGGTGCTGCGGCGCTACGGCACTGGGGCACCGCCGTTGTTGCCCGGCAGCCTGTCAACAGGCGGTTTCCCGATCATTGCCCGAGTGTGAACCCCGTGTTACCTGGCTGTTCTGTGCCCGGCGTCACGTCGTGAGGACGTGAGGGTCCTGCCGGCCCGATCCTCACCCCACCTTCTCGATCAGCGCGTGGCGGACGAGGAACTTGCCGGGCTCGCGGACCTGTTCGAAGGCCGCGTTGTTCAGCAGCACACAGCTACCGGAGACCGAGGTGACCTTCACCGTCGTGGACTTGTTGGTGTCCAGGTTGGTGACCTTCAGCGTGGTCCCCGCCGGGAACTGGTCGCTGGAGGCCGCCGGGGCACCGCCCTCGCCGGAGAGCGTCACGGTGGAGCCCTTGCAGACCTGCCGGCCGGAGGCCGCCCCAGCGCCGCCGCCGGTGTTTCCCGCCGCGGCGCCCTGCGAGGGCTGCGCGGTCTGCTGACCGGCCTGCTGACCGTTCTGCGCCGGCTGCGTCGCCAAGGAGTGCAGAGCCGGCGCGC